>NZ_JAHBDJ010000011.1:0-289475 GCF_019956375.1 Pseudomonas sp. GL-R-19
CCCGTGGCGTCGGCAAGCCGCCGGCGACCTCTGGGCACAAGGGTACGACCCGACCTTCATCAAGCCACTGCGCAAGCTGATCGAACGGCCCGCTGGCCCCGCCGTCGTAACGAACCCGGTGGCCCAACAGGCAGCGGCTGACGAGAATTTTCTGCATGATCAGAACGGCTCGTTACCGCGCCGGCGGAACCAGCCGGTCAGCGACAGGCGATCCCGGGTCGCGGGCAGGACTTCGTGGGGCACCTCTGCGGAGAGAAACACCACCAGGCAGCCGCCGATAGGCTGCACGTCTTGGACGCGATCATTGTCGAGGTACATGCGCAATTGGCCGCCGTGCTCGGGAAGCCAGCCGTCATTGAGGTAAACCACCACCGAAACCATGCGCCGGTCGTCATCGCGAAAGCGGTCGACATGCTTCAAGTAAAAGGCACCGGGCGGGTACATCGCAAAATGGCTTTCGAAATCCTCCAGGCCGAGAAACAGACCGCGATTGATCGCCTCGCGCAGGCTGCCCATCAATCTCAGGTAGCTGTCGCAAGCCTCGGCCTGGCCGGGGTCGATCCACTGGATATGGTCGCCACGAATCCCTTCGCGGATCTCCGATGACGGCCCACGACCCACGGCGGCCGGAGCCAGTTCACCCTCGACAGCACGCTTGCGACACTCGGCCGCCAGCGCCTGGGTCAGATCCAGAGGCAGGAAAATATTCTGCTGCGACCAACCGTGCTCGGCCAGATCGTCGACGATTCGTAACAGCAGCGGGTGATCAGAGGATATTTGCATGCCGCGCATAGTATTCCTGTACCCGCAAATCCGACAGAGCCGCGCAGCGGGCTGATACGAATTCTCGACAAGTACGGATGCCGCACGGAGAATAGTCGCCTGCTGAGTGGAGTCCCTATGCGCCGTTTGCTTTTATCACTGCTGATGTTCTGCGTATTGCCCGCCTGGGCAGACGGTCACGACCAGTTGTACAAGGTCGCCGGCTGGCCGGAACAACGCGCGCATTTCAACGACGCCCTCTCGGCTGCTCAGCAACGCTATCAGGGCAGCCTGCCTCCAGCGGTGTTTCAGGCACTGGTCAATAACAGCAATCAGCGTTTTTCCGCCCAGGCCGTGGACCAGCGTGCCGAAGCGCAATTGCGCAATAAGCTCGCCAACCCCAAACCCGCGCTGACGTTTTTCCAATCGCCCCTGGGCAAGAAAATCGTCGCCGCCGAGCTGCTGGCGACCCGTCGCGACCAACTGGCAAAAAACGCCAAGGGTCTACCGAAAATGCAGGCCAGCGACAGCCGTCTGCTGATCATCGGCCATTTGGCACAAGCCCTGCCCGCCCGCGAGGCCGGCGCGGAAGTCAGCCTGGCGATTGCTGGCGTCGCCGCCGATAGCTTGAGCTCGATGATTCCCGGGCTGCTCGGTGCCGGTCAGGCACAGGGCATGCTGAACGGACAACGCCAGCGCCTGATGGACCAGATCGGCAGCGATATCAACAACACGCTGTTGTATGTCTATCGCGACCTGTCGGACGACGAGCTGGAAGAGTTCGCGACCTTTGCCGAATCGGCGGAAGGCCAGGCTTATTATCAGGCCGCATTGGCTGCGATTCGGGCGGGGTTGGCGGTGGGGCAGAGCAATTCGAACCTGACCCAATGAATTTCGGTGCCAGATAGATCGCTTTCGCGAGCAGGCCCTCACTGTCGCTAGGAGTTCCGGCCTTTTATCCGCCGGGTCAAAAACCCGAAATACTCCTGCCGCATCACCAACGTTTCATTCGCCAGATGATGCCGTGCCTCGGGCAGCATCAGCACCTGCGGCCGATCAAACTTGCCCCGCAAAACGTCAAGGTTGTGCTCCCAATCCACTGTCATGTCGGCCTGACCCTGCACGATCAGCGGCCGCCGCGTGCTCGTGGGTGCGGCTTCGATACGCTTGATCCAGCGTGCCAATGCGCCCACCCAGGCTGTCGGCAGGCGAAGCGGCTGCAACGGATCTGCTTGCAGGAACGGCAAAAACGCCGGGTCGTTGGAGTTCTCGCTGAAACGCCGGGCGATGGCTTTGACGAAAGGCTTGAGCAGGTAGTAACTCAGTTGCGACCAACCCCACGCCCGCGGCCGCACCAGCGGCGACAGCAGAATCACCTGACCCTGCGCCGGGCTACTCACCCCCGCATTCAACACATGATCGATCACGATCGCCCCGCCGGTACTCTGCCCGCACAGGTGCCACGGTTGCGGCAAGTCGAGGGATTGCGCTTCGCCGAACAACCCTTGCAACGCGTCCTGATACTCGGCGAAATCCTTGATGCTCGCCCGTTCGCCACTGGACAAGCCGTGTCCCGGCAAGTCGCAGGCAATCACCGCAAAGCCCTGGTCCAGCGCCCACTCGATCACATGCCGGTAGAGCCCGGTGTGATCGTAAAAGCCGTGGATGACAAACAGCGTCGCCTTCGCCCGCTCGGGCCACCAGAACTGGCTGACCAGCTCATAACCATCGACCTCGAACCGCCCAAGGCCACTGCGCACCTGACGCTGCGCAAAATCCAGCCCGTAGAATCGCTGGTAAGCTTGCGCCTGTGCTGACAACGGCTGCCCGGCTGCCAGAGGCAGCAAGCTGGCGCGTAGAAGATCAGGGTCGAAAGTAGCCGGCATGGACGATTCCAGAACGTGAAACGGACTTTATAGGCCTGCGATATTCATCTGTCGCGGCAAGCATGGCAAGCTAGCCGACCTTCGAGGATTGAACCGATGCGCCCGCCCTTTCGCGCCACCCTGTTTGCCTGCCTGCTCGCCGTGGTGTGTGCCGGCGTGTTGTGGGCGGCCTACGACTGGTTCCAGGGGCGTTACCTGCGCACGTTCAGCGAGCACACCGCGATGTTTTCGGGGGATCCGCTGCGCCTTCCCGAATCCCTCGCCGGCCCTGGCGCCATCCGCCTGGTGCATTTCTGGGACCCGGCCTGCCCGTGCAATGTCGGCAATCAGCAACACCTGACCGAACTGGTCGAGCGCTATGTACCCCATGGCGTGGAATTCTATGTCGTGCAAAAACCCGGTAGCCACGGCCAATTGCCGGGTACCTTGAGCAGCCTCAAATCCATCGACATCCTGCCCGGCTCCGAACAAGTCCCCGCCAGCCCGGCCGTGGCGATCTGGGATCGCAGCGGCAAACTGGCGTACTTCGGCCCCTACAGCGAAGGCCTGACCTGTAATTCCAGCAACAGCTTTATCGAGCCGATTCTGCAGGCGCTCGATGAAGGCCGTGCGGTGAGTGCCACGCACACATTGGCTGTGGGGTGTTACTGCCCGTGGCCTGTCGATCCCGCGAAGTAGGCAAAGACCTGGTAATACGAATCCCTCCTACGGGCGATGCGTCAGACTGGCGCGTCGTGCTACACAGTGGCACCAGGAATCACAATAACAACAAGGAGTCACCATGAAACGCAGCCTGACCGCTCTCGCTCTGCTGATCGTCATGCTGGCCGCCGGGGCCGGCTGGTACCTATACAGCAAGCAGCCGTCACGCCAGGGCATGGTGGAACTGCAACATCTGCAAGGCTCTGTCACCGTGCGCTACGACGAGCGCGGCGTCCCGCATATCCGTGCCGACAACGAAACCGACCTATACCGTGCCCTCGGCTACGTCCATGCCCAGGACCGCCTGTTCCAGATGGAGGTCTTGCGTCGCCTGGCCCGTGGCGAACTGGCTGAAGTGCTCGGGCCGAAACTGCTCGACACCGACAAACTGATGCGCAGCCTGCGCATTCGCGAACGCGCCGAAACCTACTTCGCGAACCTCGACAAGCAGTCGCCCTCCTTCATCGCCATGCAAGCCTATCTGGACGGCATCAACCAGTATCAGGACAGCCACGCAAAACCCGTGGAGTTCGACGTGCTGGGCATTCCAAAACGCCCATTCACGGCCCAGGACACCATCAGCATTGCCGGGTACATGGCCTACAGTTTTGCCGCGGCATTTCGTACCGAACCCTTGCTGACATTCGTGCGCGATCAACTGGGGCCTGAATACCTGAACATCTTCGATCTCGACTGGCAGCCAAAAGGCATGCTCAACGGGACCGCCCCCTCATTGGCCAGCGCCGACTGGAAAGACCTCAACGCCCTCGCCCGCCTGAGCGAACAAGCCCTGGCCGACAACGGCCTGCCACAGTTCGAGGGCAGCAACGCCTGGGTCGTCGCGGGCAGCCGGACCCAAAGCGGCAAGCCGCTGCTGGCGGGTGATCCGCATATCCGTTTTTCCGCGCCGTCGGTGTGGTACGAAGCGCAGCTCTCGGCGCCGGGCTTTGAACTCTACGGCCACTATCAGGCCCTGATGCCGTTCGCCTCCCTGGGCATGAACCACGACTTCGGCTGGAGCATCACCATGTTCCAGAACGATGACCTCGACCTGATCGCCGAGAAGGTCAACCCGGACAACCCCAATCAGGTCTGGTATCGCGGCAAGTGGGTGGACATGACGACCAGCGAGCAGCAGATCGCGGTCAAGGGCCAGGCGCCAGTCACCCTGGTGTTGCGTCAATCGCCCCACGGCCCGATCGTCAACGATGCTCTGGGCAGCGGCGTCGGCAAGACACCGATTGCGATGTGGTGGGCGTTTCTCGAAAGCCAGAACCCGATACTCGAGGGTTTCTATCAGCTCAATCGTGCCGACACCCTGGCCAAGGCCCGCGGTGCCGCGGCGAAAATCCAGGCCCCGGGCCTGAACGTTGTCTGGGCCAATGCCAAGGGTGACATCGGCTGGTGGGCGGCGGCGCAATTGCCCAAGCACCCGGTGGGGGTTCGCCCGTGGTTCATCCTCGACGGCAGCACCGCCGAGGCGGACAAGGATGGCTTCTACCCGTTCAGCGCCAACCCCCAGGAAGAAAACCCGGCGCGGGGCTACATCGTCTCGGCCAACTTCCAGCCGGTGTCACCGACCGGCATGGAGATTCCCGGCTACTACAACCTTGCCGATCGAGGTCAGCAACTCAATCGTCAGCTCAGCGACAAAGCGCTCAAATGGAACCTGGAAAACAGCCAGCAGCTGCAACTGGGCACCACCACCGCCTATGGCCCGCGCCTGTTGGCACCGCTGTTGCCGGTGTTGCGTGAAGTGGTGAGCGATCCCGCCGAACTCAAACTGGTGGAGCAACTCGTCCAGTGGAAAGGCGATTACCCGCTCGACTCGATCAGCGCCACGCTGTTCAACCAGTTCCTGTTCAACCTGGCTGACGCGACGATGCACGATGAGCTGGGCAACGACTTCTTCGAAACGCTGCTCTCGACCCGGGTGATCGACGCCGCGTTACCCCGCCTGGCCGCCAGCGCCGATTCACCGTGGTGGGACAACCGCGGCACACTCGGCAAGGAAACCCGTGCCGACACGGTCAAGGCGGCCTGGCAAGCCAGCCTCGCGCACCTCAAGACCGCCCTCGGTGCAGACTCCGCGCAATGGCAGTGGGGCAACGCGCACACGCTGACCCATAGCCATCCACTGGGGCAGCAAAAGCCGCTGGACCTGGTCTTCAACGTCGGCCCCTTCGCCGCACCCGGCACCCATGAAGTGCCGAACAACCTCTCGGCGAAGATCGGCCCGGCTCCGTGGCCTGTCACCTACGGCCCTTCGACCCGGCGCCTGATCGACTTCGCCGACCCGGCCCACAGCCTGACCGTCAACCCGGTCGGCCAGAGCGGCGTACTGTTCGACAGTCACTATGAGGATCAGGCCGAGGCCTACATCGAGGGGATGTACTTCCAGGCACATCTCAATGACGAAGAAGTCACGGCCAATACCCGCAGCACCTTGAAGCTGTTGCCGGCGCGAGTTGCGCAGTAGAACTTTACTGACAGGGCTGGCCCCATCGCGAGCAGGCTCGCTCCCACAGGGATCTCTGTCGAACACAAATTTTGTGAACACCAGAAAAACCTGTGGGAGCGAGCCTGCTCGCGATGGGGCCCTGACAGACAACAACAATCTCTGCTCAAACCATCGCCGCAAAATTCAGTCTGAACTGCTGCGGCGTTACCCCCAGCCTGCGATTGAACACACTGCGCATATGCTGGGCATCGCGGAAACCGCATTGATAGGCCACGGTCTTGAGCGGCGCGCGGGTGCTTTCGAGCATCACCCGCGCCGCATCGACCCGTGCACGCTCGACAAACTCGGCCGGGGTGATTTTCGCTTCCCTGGCGAACACCCGGGAGAAGTTGCGTGCACTCATATTGGCGGCATTGGCCAGGTCGGCGATGGTCAAATCTCCCGTCAGGTTGGCCAGCACGTAATGCTGGACCATCGCCACCGCCGAATCCGGTTCGGCGTGGGGCACAAGGAACGGGCTGAATTGCGATTGCCCGCCCGAACGCTGGGTGAACACCACCAACCGCTTGGCGACATTCAACGCCACTTCCGGCCCGTGATCCCGGCCCAGCAGGTACAGGGACAGATCGATGCCCGCAGTGACCCCGGCCGAGGTGAACAGCTCCCCGTCCTCAACATACAGTCGATCCGCTTCCACCCGGGACGAGGGGCACAGCGCCGCCAGATCCGATGTGTCCTGCCAGTGCGTGGTGACCGTGCGCCCCTCCAGCAACCCCGCCCGAGCGAGTATAAACGCGCCATTGCAGATCGAGCCAAAGCGCTTGGCCCGCGCGCAGGCATCGCGTAGCCAGGTGTCGAATGCCGCGCCGAAACTCATGAACGGCAACTGCGGCCCCCCAGCCACCAGCAGCAGGTCATAAGCCTCCAGCGCTTCGCTGAAATGCCGATGGGCATTGAGTGCCAAACCGTTGGAGCACGCCATCATTCCGCGCTCGACGCCGATCACCTCAAGACGATAGTGATCCTGCGGGGCAAGGAAACGATTGGCCTCGGAAAACACATCCATGGGCCCGGTGACATCCAGTGACTGGACGCCGGCGAACACCACGATAGCTACGGTTTTACTCATGACGTGAATCGCCCTCCAGGGATCTGATTGCACCATCCCCTGTAGGAGCGAGCTTGCTCGCGATGTACACAAGAGCGCCGCGCTCATCCAGGCAGCCCCCGCCATCGTTGACGTCCATCGCGAGCAGGCTCGCTCCTACAGAGACTGCGTGCACCCTAGCCAATCCACAAGCAACAAGCGAGGTTGGCGCGATATGCACGCTCATTGGCCGGGATCGCAGCCATGGATCGATTGTCCGGTTTCGGGGGCCGGAACAGACTGAAACCCTCATCACGAAGAGGAAAACTCCATGAGCACCACCATCGCCGGCATCAGGATCCCGGACAGCGCGCTGGCCAAGGCCACCACCGAATACATCCGCGACATCGAGTCCGACCTGCTCTACCACCACTCACGCCGGGTGTTCCTGTTCGGCGCACTGAGCGGTGAGCGCAAGCGATTGGCCTACAACCCGGAGTTGCTGTACGTCGGCGCGATGTTCCATGACCTGGGCCTGGTGCAGGGTCATCGCAGTGACAATGAACGCTTCGAAGTCGATGGAGCCAATGCGGCAGCCGCATTTCTCAAGCCTTACGGATTGAACGATGACGACATCGAACAGGTCTGGCTCTCGATTGCCCTGCACACCACACCGGGCGTGCCTCAGCACTTGCGGCCTACTGTGGCGCTGGTCACGGCGGGCGTCGAGATGGACGTGCTGGGCATGGACTACGCGGCGTTTTCCAGCGTGCAGCGCGAAGCGGTGGTGCATGCGCATCCACGGGGCGAGGGATTCAAGGAGTGCATCATCTGCGCGTTTGCCGATGGTTTGCGCCATCGTCCACAGACCACGTTCGGTAATGTGAAGACCGATGTGCTGGCGGATCAGGAGCCGGGGTTCAAGCCGATGAACTTCGTCGAGGTCATCCGCCAATCACCCTGGACTGCATAAAAACCGCGTAGGAGGGATCGGGTTGGCCACAAGGGCCAACCCGACTTCAGGCTCAAGCCGCTTCCGGTGCCTGTGCGCGACGCACGTCCGGCTGCTTCCACGAATCGGCTGCCGCTTCTTCGATCGCTTGCTGGATCGCACGCTTGCGGCTTTCTTCGGCACGACGGCTGAAGAACCAGACCATGAAGGTCACGATCGACACTGCCAGCAGGATCAAGCTGGCCACGGCGTTGATCTCTGGCTTCACCCCCAGACGCACCGCCGAGAACACTTCCATCGGCAGGGTCGTGGAACCCGGACCCGACACGAAGCTCGCCAGCACCAGGTCATCCAGCGACAGCGCGAACGACATCATGCCGCCCGCTGCCAGCGATGGGGCGATCATCGGGATGGTGATCAGGAAGAACACCTTCCACGGCTTCGCGCCCAGGTCCATGGCCGCCTCTTCGATGGACAGGTCCAGCTCGCGCAAACGCGCCGAGACCACCACCGCCACATAAGCCGCGCAGAACGTGGTGTGGGCGATCCAGATGGTGACGATGCCGCGCTCCTGCGGCCAGCCGATCATCTGCGCCATGGCCACGAACAGCAGCAACAGCGACAGACCGGTGATCACCTCAGGCATGACCAGTGGCGCGGTGACCAGGCCACCGAACAGGGTGCGGCCCTTGAAGCGCGTAATGCGCGTCAGGACGAACGCCGCCAATGTACCCAGTGCCACCGCCGCCACCGCCGTGTAGCAGGCGATTTCCAGCGAGCGCACCACCGAGCCCATCAACTGGCTGTTGTCGAGCAGGCCGACGTACCACTTGATCGACCAGCCACCCCACACCGTTACCAGTTTGGAGGCGTTGAACGAGTAGATCACCAGGATCAGCATCGGCGCGTAGATGAATAGCAAACCCGCTATCAGCATGAAACTTGAGAAACGGAAGCGCTTCATTCCTTGCCCTCCATTTCTTTGGCCTGACTACGGTTGAACAGAATGATCGGAACAATCAGGATCGCCAGCATCACCACCGCCAGGGCAGACGCCACCGGCCAGTCACGGTTGTTGAAGAACTCCTGCCAGAGCACTTTACCGATCATCAGTGTTTCCGGACCGCCCAGCAGTTCCGGGATCACGAATTCGCCCACCACCGGGATGAACACCAGCATGCAGCCTGCGATGATGCCGTTCTTGGATAGCGGCACGGTGATTTTCCAGAAACTGTTGAAGGTGCTCGAACCCAGGTCGGATGCGGCTTCCAGCAGGCTCTGGTCGTGCTTCACCAAGTTGGCGTACAGCGGCAGGATCATGAACGGCAGGTAGGAGTAAACCACGCCGATGTAGACCGCCAGGTTGGTGTTGAGGATCTGTAGCGGTTCGTTGATCCAGCCCATGCTCATCAGGAAACCGTTGAGCAGGCCGTTGTTGCTGAGGATGCCCATCCACGCATAAACGCGGATCAGGATCGCGGTCCAGGTCGGCATCATGATCAGCAGCACCAGCACCGTTTGCATTTCCTTGCGGGCGACGGAGATGCCATAGGCCATCGGGTAGCCGATCAACAGGCAGAGGATGGTGCTGAACAATGCCATCTTCAACGAGCCGAGGTAAGCGGCGATGTACAGCTCGTCACCGGCCAGCATCGAGTAGTTGCCCAGGTTAAGCAGCAACTGCAGCTTCTGCTCGGCGTAGCTGTAGATTTCGGTGTACGGCGGAATGGCCACGTCTGCTTCGGCGAAACTGATCTTCAGGACGATGAAGAACGGCAGCATGAAGAACAGAAACAGCCAGATGAATGGGATGCCGATGACCACCTGACGGCCACCGGGAATTATTCGATTGAGACGGCGTTTGAATTTGCGCATGTTCATGAGCGAAGCACCACGCCGCTGTCGTCTTCCCAGTACACGTAGACCTGATCACCCCAGGTCGGACGCTGCCCGCGACGTTCGGCGTTGGCCACGAACGACTGCACCAGCTTACCGCTTGGCAGTTCGACGTAGAACACCGAGTGGCCACCGAGGTAGGCGATGTCATGCACCTTGCCGCTCGACCAGTTGTACTCGCAGGTCGGCTTTTCGGCGGTGACCAGCAGTTTTTCCGGACGGATCGCGTAGGTGACCGACTTGTCCTGCACCGAGGTGCTGATGCCGTGGCCCACGTAGATCTGGTGGTCCATGTCCTTGCAGGTAATGATCGCGTGGCCCTCGGCATCGTCGATCACTTCGCCTTCGAAGATGTTCACGTTACCGATGAATTCGCAGACCAGGCGGCTGGTCGGGGTTTCGTAGATGTCGATCGGGCTGCCGATCTGGGCGATCCAGCCCAGGTGCATGATCGCGATGCGCTCGGCCATGGTCATGGCCTCTTCCTGGTCGTGGGTCACCATGACGCAGGTCACGCCGACGCGCTCGATGATCTCGACCAGCTCCAGCTGCATCTGCGAACGCAGCTTTTTGTCCAGTGCGCCCATCGGTTCGTCGAGCAGCAGCAATTTCGGACGCTTGGCCAGGGAACGGGCCAGGGCCACACGCTGACGCTGGCCGCCGGACAACTGATGCGGCTTGCGCTTGGCGTACTGGCTCATCTGTACCAGCTTGAGCATGTCGGCCACCCGCGCATCGACTTCAGCGGCCGGCAACTTGTCCTGCTTGAGGCCGAAGGCGATGTTCTGCGCCACCGTCATGTGCGGAAACAAGGCGTAGGACTGGAACATCATGTTGATCGGCCGCTCGTAGGGCGGCATGTCAGTGATGTCTACGCCATCGAGGAAAATGCGCCCCTCCGTGGGCCGTTCGAAACCTGCGAGCATGCGCAGCAACGTGGATTTGCCCGATCCCGAGCCGCCGAGCAGAGCGAAAATTTCGCCTTTCTTGATTTCCAGGGACACATCGTCCACGGCAATCGTCTCGTCGAACTTCTTCGTGACCCGGTCGATTTTGACCAGTACCTGTTTAGGTGACTGGTCGCCCTCGAGGGCTTTCTTATAGGCGCCGGAGGCAACTGCCATTTACGAAACTCCCAACAAAATTTTCAGTTCGCTCAAGGTGAGCCTTGAAACTATTTACCCGACTTGACCTTGGTCCAGCTGCGGGTCATCAAACGTTGAATATTCGGCGGCAGCTCGATGGACACGTAGGTCTTGTCGAGCACCGCTTGCGGTGGATAAACCGCTTCGTCGGTGCGAATGGACTGTTCCATCAGTTTGTCCGACTTAGGGTTTGGGTTGGCATAGCCGACGTAATCACTGACCTGGGCAATCACCTCAGGCTTGAGCAAATAGTTGATGAAGGCATTGGCCTGCTTCACGTTGGCCGAGTCCTTCGGAATCGCCAGCATGTCGAACCAGAGCGCGCCGCCCTCTTTCGGGATCGAATAGGCGATGTTCACGCCTTTCTTGGCTTCTTCGGCGCGATTCTTCGCCTGGAAGATGTCGCCGGAGAAACCGATCGCCACGCAGATATCGCCGTTGGCCAGATCCGCGATGTATTTCGAAGAGTGGAAGTAGGTCACGTAAGGTCGCACTGCAAGCAACTTGGCGGTGGCCTTTTCGTAGTCCTTGGGATCGGTGCTGTTGGCATTCAGGCCCATGTAGTTGAGCACTGTCGGCATCATTTCATCGGCGGAGTCGAGGAAGGCTACACCACAGCTTTGCAGCTTCTTGATGTTCTGCGGCTCGAACAGCACGCCCCAGGAATCAATGGTGTCGACGCCCAGCACAGCCTTGACCTTGTCGACGTTGTAGCCAATGCCATTGGTGCCCCACAGGTACGGCACGGCGTACAGATTGCCCGGATCGTTCTGTTCCAGGCGCTTGAGCAGCACCGGGTCGAGGTTCGAATAATTCGGCAGCTGCGACCTGTCGAGCTTCTGGAATGCCCCGGCCTTGATCTGTTTGCCGAGGAAGTGGTTCGACGGCACGACCACGTCATAACCGGTACGCCCGGCCAACAACTTGCCTTCCAGGGTTTCGTTGGAATCGAAGACGTCATAAACCGGCTTGATACCGGTCTCTTTCTGGAAGTCGGCCAGGGTGGTCTCACCGATGTAGTCCGACCAGTTATAAATATGCACGGTGCCGGCGGCCTGGACACTGACAGCAATCGTCAGCCCGGCGCCGACCAGCATGGCTTTGCGCAAGAAAGAAAAAACAGGCAAGTGGAGGTCCTCTGAAATTAGTTGGGCCCAAGTTGCCCCGCGCTACATGACAACCGTGGTTGCCCGGCAACAAAACCGGCGCGCAACTTACCCTCGAAAAACCGTTCCAGCAAAATTTTTATACAGTTGCACCTGTGGGAGCGAGCCTGCTCGCGATGGTCGTCAACGATAACGATGGGTGCCTGACACCCCGCGGCGCTCTCAGGTTCATCGCGAGCAGGCTCGCTCCTACAGGCTAATTACTTATTTACCGGATTTGATCTTGGTCCAGCTGCGGGTCAATTCCCGCTGAGTCGCCGCTGGCAGGTCGGCGATGGCATACAACTTGGCCAGCACATCGGCTGGCGGGTAGATGCCTGGATCGCTGGTGATGTCTTTGTCGACCAGAGCTGTTGCAGCGGCGTTACCGTTCGGGAAGCGTACGGCGTTGGTGATACCGGCCATGACTTCAGGCTTCTGCAGGAACGTCATGAACTTGTAGGCGCCCTGAACGTTCTCGGCATCCTTGGGAATCGCGACCATGTCGTAGAAGGTGCCAGCGCCTTCTTTCGGAATGGCGTAGCTGACTTTGACCTTGTCACCCGCCTCTGCGGCACGGGACTTGGCCTGCTGAACGTCACCCGAGTAGCCAACCGCTACACAGATGTTGCCGTTGGCCAGGTCCGAGATGTACTTGGACGAGTGGAAGTAGGTGATCGAAGGACGAATCTTGAGGAACAGATCCTCGGCTTTCTTGATGTCTTCTTTCTTCTGGCTGTCGGTTGGCAGGCCCAGGTAGTGCAGCGCGACCGGGATCATTTCGGTCGGCGAATCGAGGAAACTCACACCGCAACCCTTGAGCTTGGCAATGTTTTCCGGTTTGAGCAGCACGTCCCAGGAGTCGATGGTATCGACGCCCAACGCGGCCTTGACCTTCTCCGGGTTGTAACCGATGCCGATCGAGCCCCACATGTACGGGAAGGCGTGCTTGTTACCAGGGTCACTGACCGATACGGCCTTGAGCAGATCCTGGTTCAGGTTTTTCCAGTTAGGCAGCTTGGACCGGTCCAGCTCTTGATATACGCCGGCCTTGATCTGCTTGGCCAGGAAGTTGTTCGATGGCACGACCACGTCGTAGCCGGACTTGCCCGCCAGCAGTTTGGCTTCCAGGGTCTCGTTGCTGTCGAATACGTCGTAAACGACCTTGATCCCAGACTCTTTCTCGAAGTTCGCGATGGTGTCCGCAGCGATGTAGTCGGACCAGTTGTAGACGTGCAACACCTTGTCGTCCGCCTGAACCGCACCCGCCATCATGCCCGCGACGGACAGGGCGAGAAGTGTCTTGCCAGCAAGCTTTTTACCTAATGCCTTCATGCGTCATGCTCCAAATTTTTCTTTTTTGAACCACTTTGTTCAGCGGCAGAACCCTGACAACTGGAACTGCGGCTAGTCTGGCAAGATCCGAGGCGGTCTTTCAAGAAAAGACCGGCCTTTGTGACAGCTTTGAGCGAGAGCGCCGCAGCTCCCTCGCTCAGAGCCTAGCACTTAGCCCTGCAATGCACTCAGGGTCAGGTCAAGGCACTTACGAGCCTTGGTTACCAGTTCATCGATTTCCGCCGGCGTGATCACCAGTGGCGGAGCGATGATCATGGTGTCGCCGACTGCGCGCATGATCAGGCCGTTGTCGAAGCAGAACTGACGGCAGATCATGCCGACGCCCTTGCCCTCGTATCGCTTGCGAGTGGCCTTGTCCTGGACCAGTTCGATGGCCCCCAACAGCCCGACCCCACGAACTTCACCCACCAGCGGGTGATCGTTCAGTTCCCGCAGACGCTTTTGCAAATACGGTGCCGTTTCTGACTTCACGCGCTCGACAATTTTTTCGTCGCGCAGGATACGGATGTTTTCCAGCCCCACAGCCGCCGCCACCGGGTGCCCGGAGTAGGTGAAACCGTGGTTGAAGTCACCGCCCTCGTTGAGCACGTCCACCACTTCGTCACGCACGATCAAGCCGCCCATCGGGATGTAGCCCGAGGTCAGGCCCTTGGCGATGGTCATCATGTCTGGCTTGAGGCCGTAGAAATCGCTGCCGAACCACTCGCCGGTACGACCGAAACCGCAAATCACTTCGTCCGCCACGAACAGGATGTCGTACTTGGCGAGGATTTCCTTGATGCGCGGCCAGTAAGTCGCTGGCGGAATGATCACGCCACCGGCGCCCTGGATCGGCTCGGCAATAAAGGCACCGACGTTGTCGACGCCGACTTCCAGAATCTTTTCTTCCAGCTGGTTGGCCGCCCAGATACCGAATTCTTCCGGAGTCATGTCGCCGCCTTCGGCGAACCAGTACGGCTGGGCAATGTGGACGATGCCCGGGATCGGCAAGTCGCCCTGTTCGTGCATGTACGTCATGCCACCCAGGCTCGCGCCAGCCACGGTGGAACCGTGATAGCCGTTCTTGCGGCTGATGATGACTTTCTTTTTCGGCTGGCCCTTGATCGCCCAGTAGTGACGAACCATACGCAACATGGTGTCGTTGCCTTCAGAGCCGGAACCGGTGAAGAACACATGGTTCATGCCTTGCGGCGCGATGTCGGCGATAGCCTTGGCCAGCTCCAGTACCGGCGGATGCGCGGTCTGGAAGAACAGGTTGTAGTAAGGCAGTTCGCGCATCTGTTTACTGGCGGCATCGGCCAGTTCATCACGACCATAACCAATCGCGACACACCACAGGCCGGCCATACCGTCGAGGATCTTGTTGCCTTCACTGTCCCAGAGGTAAACGCCCTTGGCATTGGTGATGATCCGCGGGCCTTTCTCTTTCAGCTGCTTGAAGTCGCTGAACGGAGCAAGGTGGTGGTCATTGCTCAGGGTTTGCCATTCACGGGTTTGCGGATTGTTGCTGGTCATGTGAATCTCCTAAAAAAATCAGGTGAAGGCGCCGCCAGGCAGCGGCGACGCCCGGCGTATCAGACGGCAAAGAGCAGGAATTCCCTTTCCCACGAACTGATCACGCGCTTGAAGTTTTCATGCTCGGCCCGCTTGACCGCGACGTAGCCAGTGATGAAATTTTTGCCCAGGTAACGCTCGATGGTCGCGCTGTTTTCCATGCGTTCCAGCGCGTCTTCGATGGTCAGCGGCAGGCGCAGGTTGCGGCGTTCATAACCACGACCCACCACCGGCGCACTCGGGTTCAGGCCTTCGACCATGCCGATGTAACCGCAGAGCAGGCTCGCGGCAATCGCCAGGTACGGGTTGGCATCGGCGCCCGGCAGGCGGTTTTCCACCCGACGGTTCTGCGGTCCGGCATCCGGCACCCGCAGACCCACGGTGCGGTTCTCTTCGCCCCACTCCACGTTCACTGGCGCCGAAGTGTCCGGCAGGAAGCGACGGAACGAGTTGACGTTGGGGGCGAACAGCGGCAACAGCTCGGGAATGAGTTTCTGCAGACCACCGATGTGGTGCAGGAACAGTTGGCTCATGGTCCCGTCTTCATTAGAGAAGATGTTCTTGCCGGTCTCGATGTCGATGATGCTCTGGTGCAAGTGCATGGCACTGCCCGGCTCGCCGGTCATCGGCTTGGCCATGAAGGTCGCTGCGACGTTGTGCTTGAGCGCGGCCTCGCGCATGGTGCGCTTGAACACCAGGATCTGGTCGGCCAGTGACAGGGCATCGCCGTGACGGAAGTTGATTTCCATCTGCGCCGTGCCGTCCTCGTGGATCAGCGTATCGAGGTCAAGGTCCTGCAGTTCACACCAGTCGTAGACGTCTTCGAACAGCGGATCGAATTCGTTCGCCGCTTCAATGGAGAACGACTGACGACCGATTTCCGGACGACCAGAGCGACCGACCGGCGGCTGCAGCGGGTAGTCCGGGTCGTCACTGCGCTTGGTCAGGTAAAACTCCATTTCCGGCGCCACGATCGGCTGCCAGCCTTTGTCGGTATAGAGTTTCAGGACTTTCTTGAGCACGTTGCGCGGCGACAGCTCGATCGGGTTGCCTTGCTTGTCGTAGGTATCGTGGATGACGATGGCAGTCGGCTCGATCGCCCACGGCACCAGGTATACCGCGTTCTGGTCGGGACGGCAGATCATGTCGATGTCGGCCGGGTCGAGCAGTTCGTAATAGATGTCGTCTTCGACGTAATCGCCGGTCACTGTCTGCAACAGCACGCTTTCCGGCAGACGCATGCCTTTTTCGGCGATGAATTTGTTGGTCGGCGAAATCTTGCCCCGGGTAATCCCGGTCAAGTCGGCGATCATGCATTCGACTTCTGTGATCTTGTGGTTTTTCAACCAATCGGTGAGCTGGTCGAGGTTGTTACTCATAAATGCCTCTAGGCTTGAGTTGTCTGACCCTTTTAAGGTCAGGCATTGTTTGACGCATCGGCGTCGCGTTGTAGAGCGTTTGCGCGGCAGATTATCGTGCCTGCCGACTCGGCTGCAGAAGCCGGGCGTGCAGAATCACGAGCGGTGCCCTGAACGATGGTCAGGCCGCTAGTGTGAATCGGTTCTATATTGAATGGAGTAACCGTAATGGGGGTGCCATCGCGACCGTCCAGAATATCGGACGGGGACGGTCGAACCGTCAGGGACGCAAGGATCACCGGAACCGCTGAGGCCACGGAACGGACGGGCGTGTCATCACTGATGTGATAAACATGCCGACCGACCTGTCTTGAGCAGTCGGTGACGCCGATTATCGGCAGGCGAGACATGAAGCACCCCGGTATTATTGCTGTTATGGGTTTGATTCGAGCTTAGCCTTGTTCATTTTTTTACACAACACCCCCGTAAAAAATACAACACGGCCCGCTCAAGCCTGCGGGCGCCACAGGGGCCAAGGGCATAAAAACGCCCCAAATCGCCTCAAAAAAGCCACGCGAGCGCTTTTTTAGGGCAAAAAAGGCCTCGCTTGACTTCGGCATGCCGTTCGGGTTGACTGGAATCTGAAAAGATCAATGATTGATATTTTTAACAACAAAGGTGTTGCATCATGTCGGTACCCCCGCGTGCCGTTCAGCTTAACGAAGCGAACGCGTTCCTTAAGGAACATCCTGAGGTTCTGTACGTTGACCTTCTGATTGCGGATATGAATGGTGTGGTGCGCGGCAAGCGCATCGAACGCACCAGCCTCCACAAGGTTTACGAGAAAGGCATCAACCTGCCGGCCTCTCTATTTGCTCTGGATATCAATGGCTCGACGGTGGAAAGCACTGGTCTGGGCCTGGACATCGGTGATGCTGACCGAATCTGCTATCCAATCCCCGATACCCTATGCAACGAGCCATGGCAGAAGCGCCCGACCGCGCAACTGTTGATGACCATGCACGAACTCGAAGGCGAGCCATTCTTCGCCGACCCGCGTGAAGTGCTGGCCAATGTGGTACGCAAGTTCGACGAAATGGGCCTGACCATCTGCGCCGCGTTCGAACTGGAGTTCTACCTGATCGACCAGGAGAACGTGAACGGTCGTCCGCAACCCCCTCGCTCGCCGGTTTCCGGCAAACGTCCGCACTCGACACAGGTCTACCTGATCGACGACCTCGACGAATACGTCGACTGCCTCCAGGACATCCTCGAAGGTGCCAAGGAGCAAGGCATCCCGGCCGACGCCATCGTCAAGGAAAGTGCCCCGGCGCAGTTCGAAGTGAACCTGCACCACGTGGCCGACCCGATCAAGGCCTGCGACTACGCGGTCCTGCTCAAGCGCCTGATCAAGAACATCGCCTACGACCATGAAATGGACACCACCTTCATGGCCAAGCCGTATCCGGGCCAGGCGGGCAATGGTCTGCACGTCCACATTTCGATTCTCGACAAAGACGGCAAGAATATTTTTGCCAGTGAGGATCCCGAGCAGAACGCCGCACTGCGTCACGCGATCGGCGGTGTGCTCGAGACCCTACCGGCGCAGATGGCCTTCCTCTGCCCGAACGTCAACTCGTACCGCCGTTTCGGCGCACAGTTCTACGTGCCGAACTCGCCGTGCTGGGGTCTGGATAACCGTACCGTGGCGATTCGCGTACCGACCGGTTCGCCAGACTCGGTGCGCATCGAACACCGTGTAGCCGGCGCCGATGCCAACCCGTACCTGCTGATGGCGTCGGTCCTGGCAGGCGTGCACCACGGTCTGGTCAACAAGATCGAGCCTGGCGCTCCGGTCGAAGGCAACAGCTACGAGCAGAACGAGCAGAGCCTGCCGAACAACCTGCGTGATGCACTGCGCGAGCTGGACGACAGCGAAGTCATGGCCAAGTACATCGATCCGAAATACATCGATATTTTCGTGGCCTGTAAAGAGAGCGAGCTGGAGGAGTTCGAACACTCCATCTCCGACCTCGAGTACAACTGGTACCTGCATACCGTTTAATCGGTTGCAGTAGTAAAAAAACGCCGCCGGCCTCATAGCCTGCGGCGTTTTTTTATGGCCGCCTGCGGCGGTTCGCTGGCAAGCCAGCTCCTACAGGAGGAATGCATTCAATTGTAGGAGCTGGCTTGCCAGCGAAGGCGTCTGGGCAGACAACACACAACCCGACTCGTACAATGCCCACTGCCCCGCAGGAGACTTCAATGACACGCGTAGCCACCCCCCGCAAACCCCGCGCACGCAGCCAGGCCCGGATCGATTCGATTCTCGATGCGGCCCGCACGCTGTTGGCCACCGAGGGCGTGGCCAGCCTGTCGATCTACAGCGTCGCCGAGCGCGCGGAGATCCCGCCCTCCTCGGTCTACCACTTCTTCGCCAGCGTGCCTGCCCTGCTCGAAGCCTTGACCGCCGATGTCCATGCGGCCTTCCGCGCCTGCCTGCAAGCCCCCATCGATCACCTGGCCTTGAATGGCTGGCGCGATCTGTCGCGACTGGTTGAACAACGCATGCTCGACATCTACGCAGAGGACGCCGCCGCTCGCCAACTTATTCTGACCCAACATGGCCTGACCGAAGTCACCCAGGCCGACCGCCAGCACGACATTGAACTGGGCGACCTGATGCACAAGCTGTTCGACCATCACTTCGAGCTGCCGACATTACCCAGTGATGTCGATGTGTTCGCCCTGGCCATGGAGCTGGGCGACCGGGTGTATGCGCGCTCGGTGCAACAGCACGGGCAGATCACGCCGCGCATGGCGGAGGAAGGAATGCGGGTGTTTGATGCTTACCTGGGGTTGTACCTGCCGCCTTACCTGCCCAAGCGCACCCTCGGCGACTGATGCACTAAATCACTTCGCAATCGTAAAGTGCCAGGCGTCGAATCACTGTTCCTGGTCGCAACAACCCGCCTGGAGCGACGACCGCGTTGGCACCGAGCCGCGATCCGTCGCCCAGCAGCGCGCCAAACTTGTCGCAACCGGTCGGCACCAGCACGCCATCGACCTGCACGTTCACAGCTTTGTCAGCACGCTCGTTGCGATAGTTGGCAACGATGCTGCCCGCTTCCAGATTGACTCCGGCACCCAATACCGAATCACCGACAAAATTGAAGTGCGCCAGTTTGCTGCCGCCAAACACGAAGGAAGACTTGAGCTCGGCGCCGGGGCCGATGATGCAATGCTCATCCAGCCAACAACCACCACGCAGATAAGCACCGGCGGCGATAAAACAGCCAGCGCCAATGATCAGCGGCGCCTTGAGAATGGCGCCCTCTTCGACCTGCGCCGTGCGGTGGACGGCAATATCATCCAATACCAGGTAATCATCATCCGGCAACTGCTTGAGTAGCTCGCGCACACGCTCGGGGGCATTGCTCACCAGCTCCCAGGGCGTCAGGTCGGCCCATCGGGCAAGCTTCGAGAGGGCCATACCATGAATGTAATCCGAAATCCTGACTGTCATCTTTGATCTCCTTGGCGCCAAACCTTGCTGCGAAAAAAATCCACACCGGACTCTACCACCGCCAGCAAGGCCAACAACAACCCCGAAGGGCTAAAACCCTCCGGGGTTGTTGTTTACGCATACGGCTTACAACTTGGCGATCGACACCTCGGTGGATTTCACAAACGCGATCACTTCACTGCCGACCGCCAGTTCCAGCTCTTTCACCGAGCGCGTGGTGATCACCGAAGTGACGATGCCGGACGCGGTCTGCACGTCGATTTCCGACAGTACGTCACCGAGGACGATTTCCTTGATGGAGCCTTTGAACTGGTTGCGAACGTTGATGGCCTTGATTGTCATGATGTTGATTCCTGTCGTTGGATAAAACTTGAGTTATTGAGCCCAGCGCAATTGCGTGGGCAAGGGTGAAACAGGTTCGGGTTCCGGCGGCTGGCCGGGCAGCGCCAGCACGCGATTGAGGACTTCGGTTTCCAGCGCCGCCAGCCGATGGGATCCACGGACCCGGGGGCGCGGCAGGTCCACGTGCAAGTCGAGGCCGACTTCACCGTCTTCGATCAGGATCACCCGATCGGCAATCGCCACGGCTTCGCTGACGTCATGGGTCACCAGCAACACCGTGAAACCGTGCTGCTGCCAGAGCCGTTCGATCAGTTGCTGCATTTCAATTCGGGTCAGGGCATCCAGCGCCCCCAAGGGTTCGTCGAGCAACAGCAGGCGCGGCTGATGAATCAACGCACGGGCCAAAGCCACGCGTTGCTTCTGCCCACCGGACAACGCTGCCGGCCACTCATTGGCGCGATCGGCCAGGCCCACCGCATCCAAAGCTTCAAGCGCTTGCGGCCGCCAGTTGCCCTTGAGGCCCAGACCGACGTTGTCGATGATCTTTTTCCAGGGCAGCAAACGCGCCTCCTGGAACATCAGCCGCGTGTCTTCCCGCGCGTCGCTCAATGGCGCGGCACCGGCGAGCAGCTCACCGCCCGAGGGTTTATCGAGGCCGGCGAGCAAGCGCAGCAAGGTACTTTTGCCGCAGCCGCTGCGACCGACCACGGCGACAAACTGGCCCGCCGGAATGTGCAGGTCGATCTCGCGCAGCACCTGCCGCGAGCCAAAGGTTTTTTGCAGCTTACGCACCGCCAGCGGAATACCGCGCAGCAAGCGTGGAGGTTGCTCCGCGATCATGCCGCACCTCCCTTGGCAACCTGATACGCCGGGTGCCAGCGCAGCCACACACGCTCAAGTCCACGGGCCGCGAGGTCGGCCAGCTTGCCGAGCACCGCGTACAACAGAATCGCCAGCACCACCACGTCAGTCTGCAAGAATTCCCGGGCATTCATGGCCAGATAGCCGATGCCGGAACTCGCGGAGATGGTTTCCGCCACGATCAACGTCAACCACATGAAGCCCAGGGCGAAGCGCACACCGACCAGAATCGAAGGCAGCGCCCCCGGCAGAATCACCTGCCAGAACAGACCGAAACCAGACAAGCCATAACTGCGCGACATCTCCACCAGCGCCGGATCGACATTGCGGATGCCGTGATAGGTATTGAGGTAAATCGGGAACAACGTGCCCAGCGCCACCAGGAAAATCTTCGCCGACTCGTCGATGCCGAACCACAGGATTACCAGCGGAATCAGCGCCAGGTGCGGCACATTGCGGATCATCTGCACCGAACTGTCGAGCAGACGCTCGCCCCACTTTGACAGGCCGGTGATAAAGCCCAGGGTCAAACCGATGCCGCCGCCAATGGTGAAACCCAGCGCGGCACGCCAGCCGCTGATGGCCAGGTGCGTCCAGATTTCGCCGCTGCGCACCAGGCTCACGCCGGCTTCGATGACGGCGATCGGCGCCGGCAGAATCCGTGTCGACAACCAACCCGCCGACACACTCAACTGCCAGACCGCCAGCAGTAACAACGGCAACGCCCAGGGCGCCAGGCTGTGGATGATTTTCTTCATGATCGCGCCTCAGCTCTGGGACGCGGCTTTGGGCAGAATGTCGTTGGCGACCATCTCGCCGAACGGGCTGACGTAGCCGGCACTTTTTGGCAGTTCAGGACGCTCGACATCGAGGTGCGGGAACAGCAACTCGGCCACCCGGTACGACTCTTCCAGGTGTGGGTATCCGGAAAATATAAAGGTGTCGATGCCCAGGTCCGCGTATTCCTTCACACGAGCCGCCACGGTCGGACCATCGCCTACCAGCGCCGTACCGGCACCGCCGCGCACCAGGCCGACGCCGGCCCACAGGTTAGGACTGACTTCCAGGTTGTCGCGGTTGCCGCCATGCAATGCGGCCATGCGTTGCTGACCGACCGAATCGAAACGCGCCAGCGAAGCCTGGGCACGAGCGATAGTCTCGTCGTCGAGATGGGAGATCAGCCGATCCGCGGCTTTCCAGGCTTCATCGTTGTTTTCACGCACGATCACATGCAGGCGAATGCCGAAGCGCACGGTGCGTCCAAGCTTGGCGGCCTTGGCGCGGACCTGTTCGATCTTTTCCGCCACGGCGGCCGGTGGCTCGCCCCAGGTCAAGACCATTTCCACCTGTTCGGCGGCCAGGTCTTGCGCGGCATCCGAAGAGCCGCCGAAGTACAGTGGCGGACGTGGCTGCTGGACCGGTGGATAGAGCAATTTCGCGCCTTTCACGCTGATGTGCTGGCCGTCGTAATCGACGGTTTCGCCTTCCAGCACCCGACGCCAGATGCGGGTGAATTCCACCGAGGCCTGATAGCGTTCTTCGTGGCTGAGAAACAGACCATCGCCCGCCAACTCTTCCGGATCACCGCCGGTCACCAGGTTGAACAACGCACGACCGCCGGACAGTCGATCCAGGGTCGCGGCCTGACGCGCCGCCACCGTCGGGGAAATGATCCCGGGGCGCAGGGCGACAAGAAACTTCAAGCGCTGGGTCACCGGAATCAGCGATGCCGCCACCAGCCACGAGTCTTCGCACGAGCGGCCGGTAGGGATCAGTACCCCGCCGAACCCCAGGCGATCCGCTGCCTGTGCGACTTGTTGCAAGTAACCGTGATCGACGGCACGTGCGCCTTCAGCGGTGCCTAGGTAATGGCCGTCGCCGTGGGTAGGCAGGAACCAGAAAATATTCAGGCTCATGGAGTGGTCTCCTTGGGGAATCGAATTATTGGGCTTTGGTTACCGAGCTTTGGGCCACGACAGCCGGCGGCGTCCAGATCACGTCTTTGATGCTCAACGGCTTGGGGATCAGCTTGAGCTGGTAGAAGCTGTCGGCAATTTTCTGTTGCGCCGCGACCACTTCCGGGGTGAGGAACAGCGCGCCATAGCCCTGGCGTTTCACCGAGGTCAGGGTGATGTCCGCTGGCAGGCCGAGCAGCGGTGAAACCTGTTGGGTCACCTCTTGCGGGTTAGCCTTGGACCACTCGCCGATCGCACGCACTTCTTCGACCAGGGTCTTGATCACCTCGGGATTCTTCTGCGCATAAGGTTTGGTCGCCAGGTAGAACTGATGGTTGTCGACGATGCCCTGGCCATCGCGCAGGGTGCGCGCTTGCAGCTGTTGTTCGGCGGCGGCCTGGTACGGGTCCCAGATCACCCAGGCGTCGACGCTGCCACGCTCGAACGCGGCGCGGGCATCGGCCGGCGGCAGGAATACGGTCTGGATGTCGGTGTATTTGAGGCCAGCGTCTTCCAGTGCACGCACCAGCAGGTAGTGCACGTTGGAGCCCTTGTTGAGCACGACTTTCTTGCCCTTGAGATCCGCCACCGATTTGACCGGCGAGTCCTTCGGCACCAGGATCGCCTCACTGTGCGGCGCTGGCGGTTCATAGGCGACGTAGAGCAAATCGGCGCCGGCCGCTTGAGCGAACACGGGTGGCGTTTCGCCGGTGACGCCGAAGTCGATGGAGCCGACGTTCAAGCCTTCAAGCAGTTGCGGGCCACCGGGGAATTCCGTCCACTGCACGTCCACGCCTTGGGCGGCGAGGCGTTTTTCCAGGGTGCCTTTGGCTTTGAGCAGCACCAGCGTGCCGTACTTCTGATAACCGATTCGTAGTACGCCTTCCTGGGTAGAAAGCGCCTGAGCTTGAGTAATAACGCCGAAGGCGGCCGCAGCAAACAGAGCGACCAGACCACGACGCAAAATGACAGGGCGCATGGCGCTCTCCTTTTTGCAGTTGGGTTTTGGCTGCACCTGCTTGCCCGTTGGCGGGCGAGTAAGGCCAGTACTTCAGTTGTTTCGGTGAGGCTTAAATGCTCCAGCGAGCACTCAACAAACGTTCATTCAACAGGCCTGGATCGAGCGGCCTGGGCCGTCGCGCCATGGCTCCGGAAAATTGCTCCAGCGCTTCATACAAACGTTGCTCCAGCTCCGGCGCCAGTTGCGCCAGGGCACTGCCTTCGCCGTAAGCGATCTGGCTGTCGACTGCGAAAATGCCTTGCAGCATTTCCTGGGCCTTCAAGGCCGACAGCACCGGCTTGAGCGCGTAATCCACCGCCAGCATGTGGGCGATGCTGCCGCCAGTGGCCATTGGCAAAACCACCTTGTGGCTCAAGGCGCGTTCGGGCAGCAGGTCCAGCACGACTTTCAGCGCACCGGAAAACGATGCCTTGTAAACCGGTGTGGCAATCAGCAGGCCATCGGCGTTTTCAATCTGTTGCAGCAGGTCGATCACCTTGGGGCTGTCGAAGCGTGCGTGCAGCAGGTCTTCGGCCGGTAAGTCCCGTACCTGATAACTCACCACTTCCACGCCCTGCTCTTGTAACCATTGCCGGGAGCGATCCAGCAGCACCCCGGAACGAGAGCGCTGGCTGGGACTGCCACCGAGTGAGACAACCAACATTCAGACGATTCCTTGCACGGTGCTGGCGATTCGCGGTTTGCGACCTCGCTTCGATGGAGTGACCTTAACAGCTGATTTATATATCCATAAATCATATTTATTCATTTGGTTATGCATTAAAGAAATATGCAGAGCAGATTCCTCCAGACAAAAAAAAGGCCGTCGAAACGGCCTGAAATCCCCTGCTTTGTGGGTGCCTTGAAAAGATCGCAGCCTGCGGCAGCTCCTACAGGGATCGGCGTATGCACGTAGGAGCTGCCGCAGGCTGCGATCTTTTGACCTTCAACGGTTCGGCTGCGGCGTCAGGCGCAAGTAAGGCTTGACCGCCCGATAGCCCTTGGGAAAACGCTGCCTGATTTCATCCTCATCCTTGAGCGACGGCACGATCACCACCTCATCACCGTCCTGCCAGTTGGCCGGCGTGGCCACCTTGTAGTTGTCGGTGAGTTGCAACGAATCGATCACCCGCAGGATTTCGTTGAAATTGCGCCCGGTGCTCGCCGGGTAGGTGATGGTCAACCGGACCTTTTTGTTCGGGTCGATCACGAACAGCGAGCGCACGGTCAAGGTGTCGTTGGCGTTGGGATGGATCAGGTCGTAGAGGTCCGAGACCTTGCGGTCGGCGTCATCCAGGATCGGAAAGTTGACCACGGTGTTCTGCGTCTCGTTGATGTCCTCGATCCACTTGTGATGCGACTCGACAGGGTCAACGGACAGTGCGATCGCCTTGACGCCGCGCCCCACGAATTCATCCTTGAGTCTGGCGGTGAAGCCCAATTCGGTGGTGCACACTGGCGTGAAATCCGCCGGATGGGAAAACAGCACGCCCCAGCTATCGCCCAGCCACTGATGAAAACGGATGATGCCGGCGCTGGAGTTCTGTTCGAAATCGGGGGCGATATCGCCAAGTCTGAGGCCCATGGTGCTGCTCCTTGTGAATGCTTGATGGGCTCAACTGTGCCTGTGTTTTTTATCTATTAAAAAGAATAAATATCGATTTATTTAGATCATAAAGAAATATTAAAAATCTGTTCACTGGACGTGCACGCACAAGCCGCCGAACATCGTCCACAAGGTTCGAGAAGGCCTTGAGTTGCTGCAAAGAGGGAACTTCAAGGCGGGATTACGGGGGTGAACCCGTCTTGAAAATGTAAAAGCCCCGCCAGGTGCAATACCGGGCGGGGCTTTTTTTGTCTCGGTTACGCGAGCGCTATTACAACAGCGGAATCGAGTAGCTGAGGATCACGCGGTTTTCGTCCTGCGAACGCGTGTTCGGCAGGTCAGTGCGCCAGGTAGCGTTTTTCCATGCCAGGCCCAGGTTTTTCAGCGGACCTTCCTGAACGACGTAAGCCACGTTCAGATCGCGCTCCCACTCGGAAGCACCATTGGCCGCCTCGCCACCCTTGGCGTTAACGGTATCGATGTTGTCACCATGCAGGTACACCAGGCCCGCCGTCAGGCCAGGTACACCGACCCTGGCGAAGTCGAACGAGTAGCGTGCTAGCCAGGTTTTCTCGCCGGCACGGGCGAACTTCTGGATTTGCGAATCGGTGATGGTGTAGTTCGACGAACCGTCACCCTGGTTCAGCCAAGGGAAGTCGCTACTGCCGTTGCTGACCTGGTAACCGGCGCCGAAGGTGTGACCGGCAACGGAGTACAGGAACAAGCCGCTGTACAGGTTGTTGTCGACCTTGCCTTTACCGTTGGCTGCACCGCTGTAGTTGCCAGTGGTGAAGAACAGAGGGTCGTGACCGTTGGCACCGTCGTCGGAACTGTTGAAGTAACGCAAGTCCGATTTCAACACGCCAGGGCCGATAGCCCAGTTGTGTACCAGACCCAGGAAGTGTTGTTTGTAGAACTCTTCCAGATTGCCGTAGTAGTACTGGGCAGTCAGGTCCTTGGTGATCTTGTAGTCGCCACCGGCATAGATGAACTTGTTGCTGTCGCGGAATTTGGTGCCGCGAGTGTTCGCGCCCGAAATCGACATCTGCTCATTGTTGCTGGAGTTACGGCCTTTGACGGCTTCGATCTGGCCACCGACCAGCGACAGGTCCTTGATCTCGGCGGAAGCGATCTGGCCACCCTGCCAGGTTTGCGGCAGCAAACGACCATCGTTGGTCACGATCACCGGATTTTTCGGCTGCAGGGTGCCCAGCTTCAGTTCGGTCTGGGAAACCTTGGCTTTGGCGGTCAGGCCCAGGCTGGAAAAATCATCAACTGCCTCGCCGTTGGATTTGCTCGGGAAAACCGTACCGCCGTAAGAGGTCGCCGTGGCGCCGTTGGTACCGCCGCCCGAATCCAGCTTGACGCCCAACAGGCCGATCGCATCGATACCGAAGCCGACGGTACCCTGGGTGTAACCCGAGATGAAGCGCAGATCGAAGCCTTGGCCCCATTCTTCGTTTTTGTTCGGGCCGGTGCCGTCACGGTAATCGGTGTTGATGTAGAAGTTACGCAGCCCCAATGTTGCCTTGCTGTCTTCGATAAAACCCGCGGCGCTTGCCTGCTGGGTCAATACCCCGACGGCCACAGCCATGGCCAGGGTGGACTTGTTCATGTTTCGCTCCTCTCGTTTCTAATTCTGATGTTCCTGGTCCCGAATCGATTGCCCGGGATCCTGAATGCATAAATTCGCGGTAAACCGTCTAGACCGGTCATTTGGCGGGCCGCGGGATACATGGCCTTAAAGCCAATAAGAGTTTTTAATATTTTTTAATTCCGTTTTGGAATATGGCTTCCCACAACAGATCCGAGGTATCGGCAGCGAGGCCAATTCCTGTAACTGATCAATTGTCGAGGGAGGAAAATGCCAAATCCGAGCTCATGGATGAGTGTCGGACAGGTGCACTTTAAGGCGCGGATTAAAAAACTAAAAAGAATAAAAAAGAAATACAACCTTTGATTATGGAATATAAAATTCAACGCGAAAAAAAACCCCGCCAATCGACGGGGCTCTTTTCTTACGGCTATTACATGAAGCTGTAGGTGTAGTTGAAGATCAGACGGGTCTGGTCTTGGTCAAGGGTGCTGGTGTTACCACGGTAGGTACCGTGACGCAGCGTCGTACCAAACCCTTTGAGTGCGCCCGTTTGAATCACGTAATCAATGCGCGCGTCGGTCTCGTGTTCACTCAGGTCTTTACCAACACCGTTGGTAGCCTTGATGTCCTGGCCATTCAAGTAAGCAATCGAAGCTTTCAAGCCTGGTACACCCAGGGAGGCGAAGTCATAGGAGTACTGACCGAACGTGGTGTTTTCACCGGCACGGATGAAGCTACCAACCGTGGCGTCGGTAAACGAGTAGAAGCTCGCGCCGCCGGCACCTTCAGGATTACCGTTGTTATCGACAAGGTTGCCTTGGTTCAAGAAAACGAAGCCGCCGTCATCGTTGACACGCTGATGCCCGATCAGGAATGCGTTGCCACCCAGGGTATAGGTGAACATGGCGCTCCAGGTCTTGTTATCGACCACGCCCTTTTCCTTGGCGAAGCCATTGTTGTTGTTGAACTGGAAGCCCGGATCACCGTTCTTGCCGTCGGAGCTGCTGTCGAAATAACGGATATCGGTCTTGAACGACTGATTGGCCGCGATCGGGTAGACGTGCACCAGACCGAGGAAGTTCTGCTTGTAGAAGTCTTCCAGGTTCGCATAGTAGTACTGCAGCATGAGGTCTTTGGTGACCTTCCAGTCAGCACCGCCGTAGAGGAATTTGTTGCTGTCCTCAGTAGCGCCAGCCACAGACAGGCCAGTGGAGTTCGAGGAGGCGCGACCCGACGCGTGCTCCAGTTGACCAAAGTTAAAGGTCACATTGTCGATTTCTTTGGAGGTGATGGTGCCACCTTCAAAGGTCTGCGGCAGCAGACGGCTGTCGTTCGCGATCAGGATCGGCAGGTTAGGTGCCAGGGCGCCACCCAGGTGAGCTTCGGTCTTCGAGAAGCGCGCCTTGACGTTGCCATCCAGACGGCTCCACTCGTCGGCCGCCTCATTGCCATCGCTAGGGAAGAACGAGTTGCTGTTACCGGTCGGGTGATGCCCCTTGCCACCATCCAGGTGGATGCCGACGAGTGCCTGGGCATCGATACCGAAGCCGACAGTACCCTGGGTAAAACCGGACAGGTAATCGAATTTGAGACCCTCAGCGGTTTCTCGCTGACGGTTGGCAGGAGTGCTCGCACCTTCACGCATATCGGCGTCGTAATACATGGTGCGAGAGCTGATGGAAGCCTTGCTGTCTTCCAGGAAACCGGCGGCGCCTGCTTGCTGCGCCAATACCCCAACGGTCACGGCCAGAGCCAAGGTGGACTTGTTCATTGTGTAGCTCCTCTCGATTCTAATTCTTGTGTTCCTGGTCTCGAGTCGATGCCCGAAATCCTAAGATGCGCGATTAGCGCCAAAGCGTGACCTACAAGTCAATCGTAACCATGTGTGTCTACGACCATAGTCTAATCCCCGGTTTTTTGGTCCTTGCAGGGTCATGAATTCGTCATAAACCTGAAAAGAATTGACTACTTCTTTTCTAATACCGTTTAGGAATTTAGCTCCCCACTCCCCAACTACCACAGAATAGAGGGTTTGGCTCACAAGCCAATTCCTAAACGGTATTTATTTTTGCTTTTTTAGATCGATTAGTTTCTTACGCAATTCGGAAACAAATCTTTTACCGAAAGGCGGTCCCATGACGTCCAAACGCGCACTATCCGGATCAATTGTTACAGTTTGTGTATCGTTCGCGTTTTCTTTCACTTTGAGGTCTGGGTCACGCGCAAGGATTACGTCGACAAACATCCGCAGGTCGTGGCCGGTTCCGCTTTTCCGGATGCCAGGGTGCAACAGAGTACTGCGCTGCTGAATGGCGGCACGGCCAAGGAGATTGGCGAGACAGCGAAATTCTTGAAGGAACAAGGGAAGGTCGAGACGGTGCTGCCGGAGTATTCGCCGCATGTCAGTGCGAGGTTGGTGCAGCAGTAACGCGAACTCTGTGGCGAGGGAGCTTGCTCCCGTTGGAGTCCGAAGGACTCCCAGTTGGGGCCGCTACGCGACCCAGCGGGAGCAAGCTCCCTCGCCACAAAAGCCAGAGCGTTACAGGGCTTTTTCGAAGATTTTCGAATTACGCTGATAGTTGTACAGCGACGCCCGCGCCGACGGTAGCCGGTCGACGCTGCTGGGTTCGAAACCACGTTCGCGGAACCAGTGCGCGGTGCGGGTGGTGAGGACGAACAAGGTTTTCAACCCCTGAGCCCGCGCGCGGTTTTCAATGCGTTCCAGCAGTTCATCGCCGCGACCGCCATGGCGGTACTCCGGATTCACCGCCAGGCACGCCAGCTCGCCCGCGTCCGAATCGGCGATTTGGTACAGCGCCGCACAGGCGATGATCATGCCTTCGCGTTCAACCACACTGAACTGCTCGATTTCGCGCTCCAGCACCTCACGGGAACGGCGCACCAGGATGCCCTGCTCTTCCAGCGGACTGATCAAGTCCAGCAAACCACCGACGTCTTCAATGGCCGCTTCGCGCACCACTTCGAACTGTTCCTGGGCGACCAGGGTGCCGCCACCGTCGCGGGTGAACAGCTCGGTCAAAAGTGCACCGTCTTCGGCGTAACTGACGATATGGCTACGAGCCACGCCGCCACGGCAAGCTTCGGCCGCGGCATCGAGCAATTCTGCCTGATAGTTGCTGCCCAGCCGTTGCAGATGCGCTGGCACTTGCTGCGGACGCAGTTCACGCACCAGGCGCCCGTGTTCGTCGATCAGGCCCAGGTCAGCGCCGAACAGCAGCAGCTTGTCCGCGCCCAGATCGATGGCCGCGCGCGTGGCGACGTCTTCGCAAGCGAGGTTGAAAATCTCCCCGGTCGGCGAATAGCCCAGCGGCGACAGCAACACGATGGAGCGCTCGTCCAGCAGACGGTTGATGCCCTTGCGGTCGACCCGGCGCACTTCGCCGGTGTGGTGATAGTCGACGCCTTCGAGCACGCCGATCGGGCGTGCCGTCACCAGGTTGCCGCTGGCCACCCGCAGGCGTGAGCCCTGCATCGGTGACGAAGCCATGTCCATCGACAGGCGAGCCTCAATGGCAATGCGCAACTGGCCGACCGCGTCGATCACGCACTCCAGGGTCGCGGCATCGGTAATGCGCAGGCCGTGGTGGTAATGCGGGGTCAGGCCACGGGCAGCGAGGCGCGCTTCGATTTGCGGGCGGGAACCGTGAACCAGCACCAGACGCACACCCAGGCTGTGCAACAGCACCAGGTCGTGGACGATATTGCCGAAGTTCGGGTGTTCAACGCCGTCGCCGGGCAGCATGACGACAAAAGTACAATCGCGGTGGGCGTTGATGTAAGGCGAAGCGTGACGAAGCCAATTGACGTATTCGGGCATGAACCTGGGCCTGTAATAAATAGCAGCCGAAAAAAGGGCGAAACTGAAAACGCACAGCGGGCTGATGGTTATCGTCGGAACAGGCTTGGCAACACGCGCGCTCTCCTCATGAATACGGGTTTGGGTACCGGCAATTTATACGGCTTGTCAGGCAAATCACAGACCCTGTGCAGGAGCGAGCTTGCTCGCGATGAACCCAAGGACGACGCGTCCATTCAGAAAGATCGCGTAATCGTTGAAGTCCATCGCGAGCAAGCTCGCTCCTACAGGTCTTGCGCAGTTTGGGCCGGGGTCAGGCAATAGTGTTCGATCAGTTGCCTTAATAGATGCACCGTAGGCTGCAAACGTGACATTTCGAGGTATTCCCCCGGCTGATGGGCGCAGGCGATATCACCCGGGCCAAGCACCAGCGTTTCACAGCCAAGGCGCTGAAGATAAGGTGCTTCGGTGCCGAACGCCACTGCTTCGGCGCTGTGACCGGTGAGCTTTTCGGCAAGGCGCACCAACTCGGCGTCCTCGGCCTGCTCGAACGGCGGCACTTCGGGGAACAGCGGCGCGTAATCGATCTTGACCTGATGCCGCTCGGCAACCGGCTTGAGCTTCTGCAGGATCTCGGCGCGCAGGACTTTGGGGTCCATGCCGGGTAACGGCCGCAAATCGAATTCCAGCGAACACTGGCCGCAGATGCGGTTGGGGTTGTCGCCGCCATGGATACAGCCGAAATTCATCGTTGGTGTCGGCACGCCGAATTGAGGATTGCGGAATTCGCGCTGCCATAACAAGCGCAGGCCACGCAATTCACCGATGGCATCGTGCATGGCTTCCAGAGCGCTATGGCCCAGGCGCGGGTCAGAGGAATGACCGCTCTGCCCGAGGATGTCGATGCGCTCCATCATGATGCCTTTGTGCATGCGGATCGGCTTGAGCCCGGTCGGCTCGCCAATCACCGCCGCCCGCCCCAGCGGTCGCCCCGCTTCGGCCAGCGCGCGGGCGCCGGACATCGAGCTTTCTTCATCGCAGGTGGCGAGAATCAGCAACGGCTGTTTGAACGGTTGGTCGAGCAGCGGTTTGACCGCCTCGATCGCCAGGGCGAAAAAACCCTTCATGTCGCAACTGCCCAGGCCGACCCAGCGACCGTCGACTTCAGTCAGCTTCAACGGGTCGGTTTGCCACAGCGCACCGTCGAACGGCACGGTGTCGCTGTGCCCGGCCAGCACCAGACCGCCGGGACCGGAACCGAAACTGGCCAGCAGGTTGAACTTGCCCGGGCTGACTTGCTGGATCTCGCAGGTAAAACCCAGCTCACCGAGCCACGCCGCCAGCAGGTCGATGACCGGGCCGTTGCTTTGATCGAGACTGGGTTGGGTACAACTGACCGACGGTGCAGCGATCAACGCAGCGAATTGTTCTTTCATCGACGGCAATGGCATCGCTGACTCCCGGCACCCGAATTGAAGTCCATCATAGAACCAACCGATGACAGGAATAAACCGTCTCGGCGCGCACTAACCTTGAGTCCTGTACACTGCACGACCTTGGCAGCCACACATTCCCCCGGCTGCGCTCCCGATCCTGGATTTTCCGGCCATGCAGAAAGAAACCGAAATCAAACTCCGCGTCAGCCGCGAAACCCTCGCCGCTCTGCGCGAGCACCCATTACTGAAAAAACGCAACAAAAGTGGCTGGGAACGCCGTGAGTTGATGAACCAGTACTTCGACACGCCCGAGCGCGACCTGGCCCGGGCCAAAGTCGCACTGCGCCTGCGCAAGGATGGCGACGACGTGATTCAGACCCTCAAGACCCGCGGCCAGAGCGTCGCCGGTTTGTCGGTACGTAACGAGTACGACTGGAACCTGCCCAAAGCCAAGCTCGACCTGAAGAAACTCGACGGCGAATGCTGGCCCGAGGAACTGGCCGAGCTTGACAAGAAAACCCTGAAGCCGATCTTCACCACCGACTTCGTCCGCGAACGGGCGGAAATCGCCTGGGGCCGCGGCAAGACCAAAGTGGTCATCGAAGCCGCGCTGGACCTGGGTCACGTCGTGGTCGGCAAGCAGAAAGAAGAAATCTGCGAGCTGGAACTGGAACTGCGCGAAGGCGAGCCGGCTGCGTTGCTGGAACTGGCCGCCGAGCTGGCCGAGAAACTGGCTTTGATGCCGTGCGACATCAGCAAGGCCGAGCGCGGTTATCGCCTGTACGACGCCCACAGTTACTCGTTGAGCCTGCCGGCGCCGCAGATCACCGCCGAAACGCCGCTGGACGACGCGTTCGCCGCGCTGAGCTGGCATTTGCTGGGCAGCAGCCAGCGTTTGGCCGAACAGTATCGCTTCAATGGTCACTGGCGCCTGTTGCAGGACTGGGTCGAAAACCTCGCGGAAATGCGCGCGCTGATCAGTAGCCTGGGCCAGGCCGCTCCGCGTCAGTCGACCCACGACCTGCGTATCGCCCTCGATGCCTTGCTGGAAGACTGGCGCCCGCTGGTCCAGGCCGGCCTGGAAGATGAAGACGTGCGCAAAGCCGCACCCGAGCAGTTCCTCGAAGAACTCGAAGACCCGCGCTGGGGCCTGTTCTCCCTGACCACCTCGCGCTGGCTGCTGGCCCGCACCTGGGCCGCCGACCGCAACACCCGTGGCAATCGCCAGGGCGCTGCGCAACTGGGCAGCTGGTTGCCGCGCCTGCTGGGCGAGGAAGCCACTTCGTTGCAATTGCAGCGCTACCAGCAACAACCGGAAGACCTGGCCGAACAACTGCCGCGCATCGAACGCATCCAGGTCTGGCTGCACCATGCGCGTAACGTGCTGGAGATCCCGGAAATGGATCGCCTGTACGGCGAGCTGAACAAACTGGCGCAACTGGCCAACGAATCGATCACCGACGAAGTCCTGGATGCGCGCAAGCAGCAGGCGATTGCGGTGTATCAGAACCGTGCCTGGAAGATGCTGTTGCGTTTGTAATCCTGAAAAGATCGCAGGCTTCGCCAGCTCCTACGGGTGTACTCCATCCGAATGTAGGAGCTGCCGCAGGCTGCGATCTTTTTTGCTTTATCGCACCACCGGCAAACTGGTCGTCGACTTGATTTCCGACAACGCCACGATCGAATTGACCTCCTGAATCCCCGGCACCATCGACAGCTTCTCAAAGAAGAAGCGCTCGTAGGCCTCGATGTCCGCCGTGACAATCCGCAACAAGAAATCCACTGCCCCCATCAGCACATGACACTCCAGCACCTCCGGAAAGCCGCGAATCGCCTCGGTGAATTCGGTGAAGTTCGAACGCCCGTGGGCATTGAGTTTCACCTGCGCGAAGATCTGCGTGTTCAGGCCGATTTTCTTGCGGTCGAGCAAGGTTACCTGGCCGCGAATGATGCCCTCCTCTTTCATCCGCTGAATCCGCCGCCAGCACGGCGACTGCGAGAGCCCCACCTGCTCGGCGATCTGTGCGCTGGAAAGCGAGGCATCCTCTTGCAGCAAGGCGAGGATCTTGCGGTCGTAGCTGTCCAGCTCGCTTTGCATAAAAAATCCATTAACCGAGTAACAAGTGAATTGATTGATTCTTCATTTCTGTAATAAAGCCAATCATAGAGAAGAAATACCCGGCATAGGATGTAAACATTTCTCCAATGATTTTGGAGCCAGACCATGCCGTATCTCGAAGCCGTGAACACCCCACCTGCCCGCGCCGATGTCTGGAACGTCGGCAACGCCCACCGCCGGGTTCGCTATCAAATGCAGGCCGAAGCAGAGCCGGACCTGCTGTGTCGCGCCCTCAATTTGTTCGCCTTGCAATTGCTCACCCCGGAACAGGTCAACGCGCAGCGCCAGGACGACTGGCTGGCCATCGAGATCGTCATCGACGGTTTGAGCTGGCACCGTGCGCAAGTGATTGCGGAAAAACTTCGTAACCTGATCAGCGTCTGCTCGGTGAAGCTGCAAGAAGCTGATTCTGCCTGGACCGAAGCGGTTCAAGCGGCGGGTTGAAAAACTCCGAAACGGCTTCGTCGGGTAGTGGCCCAGCGGTCAGCCGGGCCACGGCTATCCTTTGCGCACTGTCGTTCAAAAGGAGCCCGCATGTCCGTACATATCGCCCTTCAGGACCGCTGGCTGGATCTCAATGATGTGCTGCGCGAACTCGTCGCCCAAGGCTTTATCAGCCAGGATTCGGCCGAACACGCGCTCAATGCCCGCCGCCGCAACGCCACCCATGGCCAGATGCATCCGCTGGAGTTCATCGCCAGCCAACAGCTGGACGATCTCAGCCGCCCCGGCAAAACGCTGGACCTCGAAAGCCTGACCCTGTGGCTGTCCCGGCAGGCCGGTCAACCTTACCTGCGCATCGATCCGTTGAAAATCAACGTCGCGGCCGTGACCCCGCTGATGTCCTATGCCTTCGCCCAGCGCCACAAGATCCTCGCGGTAGCGATCGACCGCGATGCGGTGACCGTGGCCAGCGCCCAGCCTTATGTCAGCAGCTGGGAGGCTGACTTGACCCACGTGCTCAAATTGCCGATCAAGCGCGTGGTGGCCAACCCGGTGGACATCCAGCGCTTGAGCGTCGAATTCTTCCGCCTGGCCAAGTCGGTCACCGGGGCGAACAGCGCCGATCCGCAAGTCAGTACCCTCGGCAATTTCGAACAACTGCTCAACCTCGGCGCCAGCGACCAGGAGCCGGACGCCAACGACGCACACATCGTCAACATCGTCGACTGGTTGTTCCAGTACGCGTTCCAGCAACGCGCCAGCGACATCCACATCGAACCCCGGCGCGAGCAAGGCACGGTGCGCTTTCGCATCGACGGCGTGCTGCACAACGTCTATCAATTCCCGCCCCAGGTCACCGTGGCCATCGTCAGTCGCCTGAAAACCCTGGGGCGCATGAACGTCGCGGAGAAACGCAAACCCCAGGACGGCCGAGTGAAAACCAAGACCCCGGACGGCGGCGAAGTCGAACTGCGTTTATCGACACTGCCCACGGCCTTCGGCGAAAAAATGGTCATGCGGATCTTCGACCCGGAAGTCCTGCTAAAGGACTTCGACCAGCTTGGTTTTTCCGCCGACGACCTGCGCCGCTGGCAGGACATGACCCGCCAGCCCCACGGCATCATCCTCGTCACCGGGCCGACGGGTTCGGGCAAGACCACTACCCTCTACACCACCCTGAAAAAACTGGCGACGTCGGAGGTCAACCTCTGCACCATCGAAGACCCGATTGAAATGGTCGAGCCGGCGTTCAACCAGATGCAGGTCCAGCACAACATCGACCTGACCTTTGCCGCCGGCGTGCGCGCGCTGATGCGGCAAGACCCGGACATCATCATGATTGGCGAGATCCGCGACCTCGAAACCGCGGAGATGGCGATCCAGGCTGCACTCACCGGGCACCTGGTGCTGTCGACCCTGCACACCAACGATGCGCCCAGCGCCATCAGCCGCCTGCTGGAGCTCGGCGTACCGCACTACCTGATCAAGGCCACGGTGCTCGGCATCATGGCCCAGCGCCTGGTGCGAACTCTGTGCCCGCACTGCAAGGCGCCGCTGACGCTGGGCGAAGACGACTGGCAAACCCTGACCCGGCCCTGGCAAGCACCATTGCCGGCCAATGCCCAGCGTGCCATCGGTTGCGTGGAATGCCGCGACACCGGTTATCACGGTCGCGCCGGGGTCTACGAAATCATGCAGCTCAGCGACAGCCTCAAAGCGCTGATCAGTCCCGACACCGATCTGCTGGCCGTTCGGCGCCAGGCGTTCAAGGAAGGCATGCGCAGCCTGCGCCTGTCGGGGGCGCAAAAGGTCGCCGCCGGGTTGACGACCATCGAGGAGGTTCTGCGCGTAACACCCCAGAGCGAGCAGAGCTGAGCCCGGCTGTACTTATCCGGCATCGGCACCGCTACACTCCAGCCATTGCAACTCCACAGATCCACACATCAACAAGGAATCGTTATGCAGATCGGTAGTGTGCTTTTGCTTTTTGTCGGCCTGGTGGTCGCCATTCTGTTCATGGGTTTCAAGGTCGTGCCCCAGGGCTTTGAATGGACCGTCGAACGTTTCGGGCGCTACACCAACACGCTCAAGCCGGGGTTGAACGTCATCATTCCGGTCATGGACCGCATCGGCCGCAAGATGAATGTGATGGAAAGCGTGCTGGATATTCCGCCGCAGGAAGTCATCACCTCCGACAACGCCACGGTGCAAATCGACGCCGTGTGTTTCTTCCAGGTGGTCAATACGGCCCAGGCGGCCTACGAGGTGAACAACCTCGAACATGCCATCCGCAACCTGCTGCAAACCAACATCCGTACGGTGCTCGGTTCGATGGAACTCGACGCCATGCTCAGCCAGCGTGACGGCATCAACGAAAAACTGCTGCGCACCGTCGATGAAGCAACCGCGCCGTGGGGCATCAAGATCACCCGGATCGAGATCAAGGACATCAGCCCGCCCGCCGACCTGATGGCGGCGATGTCGGGGCAGATGAAAGCCGAACGGATCAAGCGTGCCCAGATCCTCGAGGCCGAAGGCCTGCGTGCCGCAGCGATCCTGACCGCCGAAGGCAAGAAGCAGGCGCAGATTCTCGAAGCCGAAGGCAGTCGCCAGGCCGCCTTCCTGGAGGCCGAAGCCCGCGAGCGGCAAGCCGCGGCAGAAGCCCAGGCGACCAAAGTGGTGTCCGAAGCCATCGCCAGCGGCAACGTGCAGGCGATCAACTATTTCGTGGCGCAGAAGTACATCGATGCGCTGGGCAAGTTGTCTTCGGCCAACAACAGCAAAGTGATCCTGATGCCGCTAGAGGCCAGTTCGATGATCGGTGCGGTGGGCGGCATTGGCGAAATCGTCAAGGCCACTTTCGATAACAAGAAAGCCTGAGGCGCGCCATGTGGGCATTTTTGCAGCACCTTTCGTTCTGGGACTGGTTGGCGCTGGGCACGGTGCTGTTGATTCTTGAAGTGTTCGGCGCCGGCGGCTACCTGTTGTGGATCGGCATGGCGGCAGCGATCGTGGGCGTCTTGACCTTCTTCCTGCCGGGCCTGTCCTGGGAATGGCAGTTTCTATTGTTCGGCCTGCTGTCGATCGCCACCGCGTTTTACTGGTGGCGGCGTCAGCGCACGGCGGCGCGCCCGAGCGATCAGCCGCACCTGAATCTGCGCGGCCAGGAACTGATCGGCAAAACCTTCGTGGTGCATGAAGCGATTGTCAACGGTCGCGGCAAAATCAAGGTAGCCGACGGCGTGTGGATGGCCCGCGGGCCGGACACTGCCATTGGCAGCCGCGTGCGGGTGGTCGGCCAGCAAGGCGCGATCCTGCTGGTCGAAGCAGCGGAATAGGCAGCCACGGAACTCGATAGGGGGGTTGGCAATCCAACGGCGTAGTCAACCCAGTGGAGTCACCCTGTCATGCGTTTCAAACTTGCTGTCGCTACCGTCGCGCTGTTGTCCCTGCCTGTCGGTTCGGCGATGGCCGATACTTTTTGGCGTAACATTCTTACGTCCGGTGCAACCACCGGTTCGAGCTATCTGACATCCAAGGATAACAAGCTGGTCGTCGCGGCCCAGGACGATGCCAGCAGCTTCGTCGCCAGTGATGGCGGTATCCGCGGTCCGTACCTGGAAGCGGCCATGCAGAAAGTCCGCGCTGAAAACCCTGGCCTGCAAGCCACGGACATGGAACTGGCGAACGCCATCCTGGCGAAGAATGCCCTGGCTTCGGAGTAAGCGTAGCGAATGAAAAATGCCGCTCAACGGGGCGGCATTTTTTTGCCTTGCGAACACAAATCCCATGCTCACTGATACCCCTGTGGGAGCGAGCAGGCTCGCTCCCACAGGGGGTTATGTGCACCCTGAAATGTCAGCGGTATTCATCCACCGGCACACACGCACAAAACAGGTTCCGGTCCCCATACACATTGTCCACCCGGTTCACTACCGGCCAATACTTGTGAGCCTTGGTGTGCGCGTCCGGCGTCACCGCTTGCACAATGCTGTACGGCCGCTCCCACACGCCAGTGATATCGGCCAACGTATGCGGCGCACCTTTCAACGGGTTTTCTTCAGCCGGCCAGTTACCGTTCTGCACCTCGTTGATTTCCGCGCGGATGCTCAGCATCGCCCCGATGAACCGGTCCAGTTCCGCCTTCGATTCACTTTCGGTCGGCTCGACCATCAGCGTCCCCGGTACCGGAAACGACATGGTCGGGGCATGGAAGCCGTAGTCCATCAGGCGCTTGGCGACGTCCTCTTCGGTGATACCGGTCAACACCTTGAGCGGCCGCAGGTCGAGAATACATTCGTGCGCCACTCGCTCGTTGCGCCCGGTGTAGAGCACCGGGAAGGCACCGGACAAATGCCGCGCCAGGTAATTCGCAGCCAGGATCGCCACTTCGCTGGCATCCGCCAATTGCGGCCCCATCATGGCGATGTACATCCAACTGATCGGCAGAATGCTTGCGCTGCCCCAGGGCGCTGCACTGACGGCGCCATTTTGCGGGTGCGGTCCATCGATCGGCACCACCGGATGGTTGGCCACGAACGGCGCCAGATGCGCCCGTACCCCGATCGGCCCCATGCCCGGCCCACCGCCACCATGGGGAATACAGAAGGTCTTGTGCAGGTTCATGTGCGAGACATCGGCGCCAATATCGGCCGGCCGCGCCAGCCCGACCTGAGCGTTGAGGTTGGCGCCATCCATGTACACCTGACCGCCGTGCTGGTGGATCACTTCACAGATTTCGCTGATACCTTCCTCATACACACCATGGGTCGAAGGATAGGTCGCCATCAGGCAGGCAAGTTTATCTGCCGCCTGCGCGGCTTTTTCCTTGAGGTCATCGAGGTCGACGTTGCCCGCCTCGTCACACTCGACGATCACCACGCGCATCCCGGCCATTTGCGCCGACGCAGGATTGGTGCCGTGAGCCGACGAAGGAATCAGGCAAATGTCGCGCTCACCCTGTTGACGGCTCTCATGATATTTGCGGATCGCCAGCAGCCCGGCGTATTCGCCCTGGGCGCCGGAGTTGGGCTGCATGCAGACCGCATCGAAACCGGTGATCGCGCACAGCCAGCGTTCCAGTTCTTCGATCATCAGCCCGTAACCGGCGGCCTGTTCCTTGGGCACGAACGGGTGCAGGTTGGCGAACTGCGGCCAGGTGATCGGGATCATCTCGCTGGTAGCGTTGAGCTTCATGGTGCAGGAGCCCAGCGGGATCATCGATTGGTTGAGCGCCAGGTCCTTGTTTTCCAGTTGCTTGAGGTAGCGCAGCATCTCGGTTTCGCTGTGATGGGCGCTGAACACCGGATGGCGCAGATAAGGCGAGGTTCGCGCCAGCCCTTCGGGAATTCCGCCAGGCAAGACTTCGGCATCCAGGTCCTCGATGCTGAGCCCGTGATCGGCCCCCAGGAACACGTCGAACAGCTTCGCCACGGTGCCTTCGTCACAGGCCTCGTCGAGGCTCAAGCCCAGTTGGCCGCGCCCGAGAATGCGCAGGTTGATCTGTGCGGCCCGGGCACTTTCGATGATCGCGGTCTGGGCTCCGCCAACCTCCAGTGTCAGGGTGTCGAAGAAGTGCCGGTTGAGCCGGGTGATACCGTTGCGCTCAAGCCCGGCGGCAAGGATGCAGGTCAGCCGATGAACCCGCTGGGCGATCCGCTTGAGCCCTTCCGGGCCGTGGTAGACCGCATAGAAACTGGCGATATTGGCCAGCAGCACCTGGGCCGTGCAGATATTGGAGTTGGCCTTCTCCCGGCGGATGTGTTGCTCGCGGGTTTGCAGGGCCATGCGCAGGGCGGTGTTGCCCCGCGCATCTTTTGAAACACCGATGATCCGCCCGGGAATCGCTCGCTTGTATTCGTCGCGGCTGGCAAAAAATGCCGCGTGCGGCCCGCCATAACCCATAGGCACGCCAAATCGCTGGGACGAGCCGAACACCACATCGGCGCCCAGTTCACCTGGCGGGGTCAGCAACAACAGGCTCAGCAAATCCGTGGCGACACAGGCCAGGGCCTGTTGCGCGTGCAGGTGATCGATCATCGGCCGCAGGTCGTGGATCTCGCCGTGGGTGTCGGGGTATTGCAGCAGCGCGCCGAACACCTGGTGTTGCTTCAAGTTATCCACAGCATCGACGATCAACTCGAAGCCGAAACCTTCAGCGCGGGTCTGCACCACGGAAATGGTTTGCGGGTGGCAGTTTTCGTCGACAAAGAACAGGTTGCTTTTGGACTTGGCGACCCGCTTGGCCAGAGCCATGGCCTCCGCCGCGGCGGTGGCTTCATCGAGCAGTGAGGCGTTGGCCAGTTCCAGACCGGTCAGATCGATGGTCAGTTGCTGGAAGTTCAGCAGCGCCTCGAGCCGCCCTTGGGCGATCTCCGGTTGATAGGGTGTATACGCGGTGTACCAACCGGGATTTTCCAGCACGTTACGCACAATGACCGCTGGTGTGAGGGTGCCGTGGTAGCCCATGCCGATCAGGCTGGTCCAGACCTGATTCTGCTCGGCATAACCTCGCAGCTTGGCCAGTGCGGCCTCCTCATCGAGTGCCGGGGGCAGGTCCAGCGCCCGGTTGAGGCGGATGCCCGGCGGCACCGTTTGCTCGATCAATTCAACCCGGCTGCCCAGACCGAGGCTGTCGAGCATTGCCTGTTGCTCGGCGGCATCGGGTCCGAGGTGGCGGCGCAGAAAGGTATTGGGGTCGCGTAACTGGCTCAGGGACGGCATCTTGGACATGACGGGCTCTCTCTTGACTGGCGCTCAACGTCGATGCAACACGGTCAAACCAGCATAGCAGTCGATATCCGCGTGGATGACGTGGCGCCGTCAGCCAATCCGGATCATCATGTCCGACGCCTACCTAATGTCCGCTGATCGGGTGACTGTATCCATGAGCCAACTGCCTTTCCTGCCGTTTTCCAAACCCACCATCGATGAAGCCACGATTGCCGCTGTCGGCGACGTATTGCGCTCAGGCTGGATCACCAGCGGCCCCAAGGTCCAGGCCTTCGAAGCGCAACTTTCGGAGTATTTCGGCGGGCGCCCGGTACGCACCTTCAATTCCGGCACCTGCACCATGGAAATCGCCTTGCGCATTGCCGGGGTCGGGCCGGGCGATGAAGTGATCACTACGCCGATTTCCTGGGTGGCCACCGCCAACGTCATCCTGGAAGTCGGCGCCACCCCGGTGTTTGCCGACATCGACCCGGTGACCCGCAACATCGATCTGGATCAACTGGAAGCGGCAATTACCCCCCGCACCAAAGCCATCATCCCGGTGTACCTCGCCGGGTTGCCGGTGGACATGACGCGGTTGTACGCCCTGGCGAAAAAGCACGGCCTGCGGATCGTCGAAGATGCAGCCCAGGCGCTGGGCTCCAGCTGGAACGGCCAGCGTATTGGCTCGACCGGTGATTTCGTGTCCTTCAGCTTCCAGGCGAACAAAAACGTCACCTCCTCAGAGGGCGGTTGCCTGGTGCTCAATACGGCCGAAGAAGTACGGCTGGCAGAGAAGTACCGGCTGCAGGGCGTTACCCGCAACGGCTTCGATGGCCTGGACGTCGACGTGCTGGGTGGCAAATTCAACATGACCGACGTCGCCGCGGCCATTGGCCTGGGGCAATTTGCTCATATCGAAACCATTACCGCTCATCGCCGTGACCTCGCCCGGCACTATTTCGCCTGCTTTGGCGAGGATTTCGAAGCGCAGTACGGTGCGCAATTGCCTCCGGCGGACTTCACCCAAAGCAATTGGCATTTGTTCCAGCTGGTATTACCGGAACGAACGGACGGCAAACCGGCGCGGGCGACTTTCATGGAGCAGATGCAGGCATTGGGTGTCGGGATCGGCTATCACTACCCGCCGATTCACCTGTTGAGCCTTTACCGCGAGCGCGGATTCAAGGCAGGCATGTTCCCGGTCGCCGAACGGGTCGGTCGGCTGATTGTCTCGCTGCCGATGTTCACGGCGATGAGCAAAGCCGATGTCGAGCGTTCGGTGGCGGCCGTGAAGGCCGTCTTGCGATCTTGACTCAGCCTTGATTCGGCCTTTGTAGGAGCTGCCGAAGGCTGCGATCTTTTGATTTTAAAAAGCAGTCTAGAAGATCGCAGCCTTCGGCAGCTCCTACGGGGCGAGCATTACTCGCCGATGGCAGCCTTGTAGCCGGCGGCATCCAGCAGTTTTTCCAGGTCTGCAGCGTTGCCTGGCTTGAGCTTGAAGATCCACGCGCCGTACGGGTCGCTGTTGAGCAGTTCCGGTGAAGCGCTCAGTTCTTCGTTGACCGCGATCACTTCACCGGCAATCGGGGAGTAGATGTCGGAAGCGGCTTTGACCGATTCAACGACACCCGACTGATCACCGGCAGCAAACACGTTGCCGACTTCAGTCAGCTCGACGAACACCACATCACCCAGCGCTTCCTGCGCGTGATCGCTGATGCCCACGGTGACGGTGCCATCGGCTTCCAGACGTGCCCATTCGTGACTTTCGGCAAAACGCAGTTCGGCAGGGATATCGCTCATGTTCTGTGTCCTCAGGAAAAGGGTCGGCGGGCATGCCCGCCAGAAAAGGTTAGATCAAGGTTTTGCCGTGACGTACGAAGGTCGGTTTGACCACCCGGACCGGGTACCACTTGCCACGGATTTCCACTTCAGCGCGGTCGGCAGTAGCCATCGGCACGCGCGCCAGTGCAATCGACTTGCTTAGCGTAGGAGAGAAACTACCACTGGTGATCTCCCCTTCGCCAACATCGGCGATACGGACCACCTGATGAGCACGCAAAACCCCGCGCTCCTCAAGGACCAGACCGACCAGTTTGTACTGCACACCGGCGGCCTTTTCGGCTTCCAGGGCCTTGCGCCCGATGAACTGCCGAGTGGCAGGCTCCCAGGCGATGGTCCAGGTCATATTGGAGGCCAATGGTGAAACATCTTGCTGGATGTCCTGACCGTAAAGGTTCATGCCGGCTTCGACCCGCAAGGTATCCCGCGCGCCAAGGCCTATGGGAGAAATCCCGGCACCGACCAGATCGTTGAAAAAGCCTGGCGCCTGATCGGCCGGCAGAATGATTTCCAGGCCGTCTTCGCCGGTATAACCGGTACGCGCGATGAACCAGTCACCATCGGACAGGCCTTCGAAGGGCTTGAGGAGCTGGATCAGGTTGCCGCGGGACTGGTTGACCAGCTCGGCAATTTTTTGCCGGGCATGAGGGCCCTGGATGGCCAGCATCGCCAACTCGGAACGTTCGCTGAGTTGTACGTCGAAACCGTCGAGATGCGCTTGCATCCAGGCTATGTCCTGATCGCGGGTGGAGGCGTTGACCACCAGGCGATAACCCGCATCGAGACGGTAGACGATCATGTCGTCGACGATCCCGCCTTGCTCGTTGAGCATGGTGCTGTACAACGCACGGCCGGGGCTGTGCAGGCGTTCGACATCATTGGCCAGCAAATGCTGGAGCCAGGCTTTGGCCTGGGCGCCGCCGACGTCGATCACGGTCATGTGGGATACATCGAAGACACCGCAATCGCGGCGTACCTGGTGGTGCTCCTCGACCTGCGATCCATAATGCAGAGGCATGTCCCAACCGCCAAAATCGACCATCTTCGCGCCAAGTGCGAGATGAAGGTCATACAGAGGCGTACGCTGTCCCATGGGTTTCTCCTTCCGGGCGTGGCGAAGGTGCGGGCAGGTGCTGCACGGACTGAATGCCTTGAAACAAGGGCCTTCAGCCGATTTCAGCTGCCTGGTCTGTCAGACGGACCGCACCGAATGCCGCGCATTGTAGCCGCAAGGTGTAGGACTGACACCTAGCTGTTTCGATGTGCTGAACGCCGAATCAATCCGATGACCGGTAACAGCCCGACCAACACCAGGGTCAATGCCGGCAAAGACGCCCGCGCCCATTCGCCTTCGCTGGTCATTTCGAAGATTCGCACTGCCAGCGTGTCCCAGCCAAACGGGCGCATCAGCAAGGTTGCGGGCATTTCCTTGAGCACATCGACGAACACCAGCAGCGCGGCGCTCAGCGTGCCGGGTAACAACAACGGTAGATACACTTTGAAAAACAGTCGTGGCCCACTGACGCCCAGGCTACGTGCCGCTTCGGGCAAAGATGGCCGTATACGTGCCAGGCTGCTTTCCAGAGGCCCGTAGGCCACCGCAATGAAGCGCACCAGATAGGCCAGCAACAACGCTGACAGACTGCCCAGCAGCAGCGGCTTGCCCACGCCACCGAGCCAGCTCGAAAGCGGGATCACCAGTTCGCGATCCAGGTAACTGAACGCCAGCATGATCGACACCGCCAGCACCGAACCGGGCAAGGCGTAACCCAGGTTGGCCAGACTGACCCCGGAGCGAATGACCCGGGTGGGCGCCAGTCGTCGGGCAAATGCCAGTAACAAGGCAACGCTGACGGTGATCAACGCCGCCATCGCCCCCAAATACAAGGTATGAACGATCAACCCGGTGTAGCGCTCGTCGAGATCGAAGCGCCCACGCTGCCAGAACCACACCATCAGTTGCAGCATTGGAATGACAAAGGCACAGGCAAATACCAGCCCGCACCATGTCACGGCTGCCAGTGCCTTGACACCTCGCAGGTGGTATAGCGCCTTGACCCGTGGTCGTTCGTTGCTCGCCCGGTTCGCCCCACGGGCACGCCGCTCGCCGTAGAGCAGGAGCATTACCACCAGCAGCAACAGGCTGGCCAGTTGCGCGGCGGAAGACAGGCTGAAGAAACCGTACCAGGTCTTGTAGATGGCGGTGGTGAAGGTATCGAAGTTGAACACCGACACTGCGCCGAAGTCCGCCAGGGTTTCCATCAACGCCAATGCCACGCCCGCACCGATGGCCGGCCGCGCCATGGGCATTGCCACCCGCCAGAACGCTTGCCAGGGCGATTGGCCAAGGACCCGCGCGGCTTCCATCAAGCCTTTGCCCTGGGCGAGGAAGGCCGTGCGGGCCAGCAGATATACATAGGGATAGAAAACCAGTACCAGCACCACAATCACCCCGCCCGTGGAGCGCACGCGCGGCAGTCGCAGACCACTACCGAACCATTCGCGCAGCAGGCTTTGCACGGGCCCGGCGAAATCCAGCAGGCCGACAAACACGAACGCCAGCACGTAGGCCGGTATCGCGAAGGGCAGCATCAGCGCCCAATCGAGCCAGCGCCTGCCGGGGAATTCACAGAGGCTGGTCAGCCAGGCGAGGCTGACGCCCAGCAGGGTGACACCCGCACCGACACCGAGCACCAGCGTCAGGGTATTGCCCAGCAGGCGCGGCATCTGCGTGTCCCACAAGTGGGACCAGATTTGAGTGTCGATGGTTTGCCAGGAAAGCAGCAGGACGCTCAGGGGCAACAGGACCAGCGCAGCAATGGCGAAGACGACGGGATACCAGCGGCGTTGGGCGGGATGGGCCAAGGAAAAGCTCTCGCGAAATTTTGAAGTGTAGAGAAAGCACAAAAAGATCGCAGCCTTCGGCAGCTCCTACATGGGGTTGGTGATCAACCTGTAGGAGCTGCCGAAGGCTGCGATCTTTTGACCTTTAAAACAGCAGGCTCAGTTCCAGCCAGCCCGATCCATCATACGAATCGCCTCAGCCTGGCGCTTGCCGGCAATTTCCACCGGCAAGGTATCGGCAATGAACTTGCCCCAGGCCGCCACTTCCTCAGAAGGAGCAACCGCAGGGTTCGCCGGGAACTCCTGGTTCACGTCGGCAAAGATTTTCTGCGCTTCAGGGGTGGTCATCCACTCCACCAGGGCCTTGGCCGCTTCCGGGTGCGGCGCGTGTTGTGTCAGGCCGATACCAGACAGGTTGACGTGTACGCCACGGTCAGCCTGGTTCGGCCAGAACAGTTTCACCGGCAGATCTGGCTTCTGCTTGTGCAGGCGGCCGTAGTAGTAGGTGTTGACGATACCAACGTCGCACTGGCCGGCGTTGATCGCTTCCAGCACGGCGGTGTCGTCGGAGAACACGTCAGTGGACAGGTTCCTGACCCAGCCCTTGAGGATTTCCTCGGTCTTCTCGGCGCCGTGCACTTCGATCATGGTCGCGGTCAGGGACTGGTTGTAGACCTTCTTCGCCGTGCGCAGGCACAGGCGGCCTTCCCATTGCTTGTCGGCCAGCGCTTCGTAGGTGGTCAGTTCGCCCGGCTTCACCCGGTCAGTGGAGTAGGCGATGGTCCGCGCTCGCAGGCTCAGGCCAGTCCAGGCATGAGAGGCTGCCCGGTACTGCAGCGGAATGTTGGTGTCGATGGTTTTCGAGGTGAACGGCTGGAGGATGCCCATCTGCTCGGCTTGCCAGAGGTTGCCGGCATCGACGGTCAGCAGCAGGTCGGCCGGCGTATTCGCACCCTCGGCCTTGAGCCGCTGCATCAGTGGCGCTTCCTTGTCAGTGATGAACTTCACCTTCACGCCGGTCTTGGCGGTGTAGGCATCGAAGACTGGCTTGATCAGCTCGTCGATACGCGAGGAGTAGACCACCACCTCGTCAGCAGCCTGGGCGGCGGTGCTGCCGATCAGGGTCAGGGCCAGTGCGGTCAGTAGACGCTTTGGTGCCAACATGGGAGCGGTCCCTCGATTGAAAATGAGGACAAATGATAAGGACTCACATTTAGCTTCTCAATCGAACCTGGCTGTGGAGGAGTTACCGGATGTTGCACAGGCAGAAATTGAGGGCGAATGTGCCGCCGTCTTCGCGAGCAGGCTCTCTCCCACATTTGAAATGCATTCCAAGGTGGGAGCGAGCCTGCTCGCGAAGAGGCCATCAGCCTCAATATAGAAGTCAGGCCTTGGCGAGCGCCGGCAAATCTCCGGTCAACCCCAGCGCTTCACGCACGAACAAAGCCTTGGCTTCCGGCATCTTCTCAACCATTTTCAACCCGGTATTACGCAACCAGCGCACCGGCAACGGATCGGCCTGGAACAAGCGCTCGAAGCCTTCCATCGCCGCCATAAGTGCCAGGTTGTGAGGCATGCGCCGACGCTCGTAACGACTGAGGACTTTCACATCCGCCAGACGTTCGCCTCGTGTTGCCGCTTGCAGCAACACTTCGGCCAGCACGGCGGCATCGAGGAACCCGAGATTCACCCCCTGCCCGGCCAACGGGTGAATGGTGTGGGCCGCGTCGCCGATCAACGCCAGGCCTTGCGCCACATAACGCTTGGCATGTCGCTGGCGCAGGGGCACACACAGGCGCGGGTCGGCGCTCAGTACTTCGCCGAGTCGACCTTCAAAGGCGCGCTCCAGTTCCTTGCAGAAACCCTGGTCATCCATCGCCATCAGGCGTTCGGCTTCGCCGGGCGTGGTCGACCAGACGATCGAACACCAATCCTGTTGGCCATCGCGCTCAAGGGGCAGAAACGCCAACGGACCGTTGTCGGTGAAGCGCTGCCAGGCCGTCATTTGATGCGGTTTGGTGCAACGTACGCTGGTGACGATGGCATGGTGCAGATAATCCCATTCGCGGGTCGCGACCCCGGCCAGGCGCCGCACCGCCGAGTTGGCGCCATCCGCTGCGATCACCAGTGGAGCACGCAGGGTGCGGCCATCGGCCAGGGTCAGCAGCCAGTCATCGCCGGAGTGGCGCATCTGTTCCAGTCGCGCATTGGCCAGCAACCCCAGGTCGCAGTCGTGCAGGCGCTCGAGCAAGGCATCCTGGACCACGCGGTTTTCGACGATATGCCCCAGCACCTCGGCATGCACGCTGGCCGCCGAAAAATGGATTTGCCCAGTGCCACTGCCATCCCAGACCTGCATGTCGGTGTAGGGGCTGCTGCGCCGCCCGGCGATGCCATCCCAGACGCCCAGGCGTTCGAGAATCCGCTGGCTCGCGGCCGACAGGGCGCTCACCCGCGGCTCAAAAGCAGCCTGAGCGTTGAACGGTTTGACACTCATGGGGCTGCCGTCCAGCAGCAGGACTTCCAGCCCGCTGTCCTGCAACGCCAGCGCCAGGGCGCTGCCGACCATTCCGGCCCCGACAATCAGCAGATCTGCGCGCATTTCCATGCTTTAAGCCTGTCTCTCTTGCGGCTTGAGCCGCACATAAAGGGTTTTCCCGACCCGCGCCACCAAGTGGCCGGCGTCGTCATGAATGTCGACCTGCAATTGCGGCAGGTATTTTTATCAATCGCGCCTTGCCGAACCGGCGGATCGACCCGTTACGCATCCGGTCGCGTACCCAGACCCATCGCCTGTCGGGCAAACCAGCGTTTGGCCGGTGGCAACAGGTCGAGGCCGAGCAGTCCGATGTTGCGCCCCAGGGATACCAGCGGCTGGGTACTGCCGAACAGGCGCGTGACCTGATCGGAGAAACCCACGGTGAGGTCCTGATCGAGACGCTGGTGTTCGCGATAGGCCTGCAACGTGGCGAAGTCGCCCAACGGTTTTTCGCTGGCGAGCAAGGCATCGGCCAGGGCCTGGGCATCGCGCAAGGACAGATTGAACCCTTGGCCGGCAATCGGATGCAGGCTGTGTGCCGCGTTGCCGAGAATCGCCAAATGCGAGCGCACCTGTTCTTCAGCCTCAACCAGTGTCAGCGGATACAGATGCCGCGCACCGACCTGCTTCAACGCGCCGAGGCGATAACCGAATACGCCCTGCAATTCACTGAGGAAGCTGCGCTCATCGAGGGCCGCCAGGCGTTGCGCGTCCATGCCCAGGCGGGTCCAGACCAGTGCGCAGCGGTTTTCCGGCAGTGGCAGCAACGCCATCGGGCCTTCGTCGGTGAAACGCTCGAAAGCCATGCCGTTGTGGGCTTCGCTCGGGGTGATGTTGGCGATCAGCGCGCTCTGGTTGTACGGACGCTTGCGGATGCCGATCCCCAATTGCTCGCGCAGGCCGGAGCGGCCACCATCGGCGAGCACCGCGAGGTCGCATTCCAGGGTGGTTTCATCATTGAGGGTCAGGCGGTAGCCGTCGGTCAGCGGCTCCATGCGAGTGACTTCCGCCGGGCAGCGCCAACTGATCACGTCCTTGTCCAGGCCTTGCCACAGGCATTGGCCGAGCCAGGCGTTTTCAACGACATAACCCAGCGCAGGAACGCCCTCTTCCATCGCCGACAACCGCGCCGTCGAGAAGCGCCCACGGTCGGAAACATGAATCTGCTTGATCGGCTCGGCGCGGCGGGAGACTTCCTGCCAGACGCCCAGCCGTTGATAAATTTGCCGGGAGCCGAAGGACAACGCCGAAGAACGGGCGTCGTAACTCGGTTGATACGTGTCGCCGGGGGCGAACGGTTCGATCAGCACGATCTTCCAGCCCCGGGCCTTGGCTCCAGCTTGCAGGGCCAGCGCCAGACTCGCACCGACCAGCCCGCCACCGATGATTGCCAGATTGACTCGACTCATGCCGCTTGTGTCCGCGCGGCGGCCATCAGGGCCTCGATCTCGGCGACGGTTTTCGGCACGCCGTTCGTCAATATTTCACAGCCGGTTTTGGTGACCACTACGTCGTCCTCGATGCGCACGCCAATGCCGCGCCATTTCTTCGCCACGCTCTGATTGTCCGCAGCGATATAGATCCCCGGCTCCACGGTCAGCGCCATGCCGACTTCCAGCACGCGCCATTCGCCGCCGACCTTGTATTCGCCGACGTCATGCACATCCAGGCCCAGCCAATGGCCGGCGCGGTGCATGTAAAACGCTTTGTAGGCTTCGCTGGCGATCAGTTCTTCGACGTCGCCCCGCAGCAGCCCCAGCTTGACCAGCCCGGCCGTGATGACCCGGACCGTGGCCTCATGCGCCTGATTCCAGTGTTTGTTCGGGGCGATTTCGGCAAAGGCAGCCTCCTGGGAAGCCAGCACCAATTCGTAAATCGCTTTCTGTTCCGCTGAATACTTGCCGCTGACCGGAAAGGTCCGGGTGATGTCGCTGGCGTAGCAGTCGATCTCGCAACCGGCGTCGATCAGCACCAGATCACCGTCCTTGAGCAGCGCGTCATTCTGCTGGTAATGCAGGATGCAACTGTTGCGCCCCGCCGCGACGATCGACCCATAGGCCGGCATCTTCGCCCCGCCCTTGCGGAATTCGTAATCGAGCTCGGCTTCCAGGCTGAATTCGTGCAACCCGGCGCGACAGGCCTGCATTGCCCGCACGTGCGCCAGGGCGGAAATCCGCGCCGCCTCGCGCATCACTTTCACTTCTGCCGCCGATTTATACAGGCGCATGTCGTGCAGCAGATGATCCAGGGCAACGAATTCGTTCGGCGGCTGGGCACCGAGGTTGGCCTTGGAGCGGATCACATTGATCCACTCCATCAGGTGGCGGTCGAACTCAGGGTTGCTGCCCATGGCCGAATACACCCGGTCACGGCCTTCGATCAGGCCCGGCAGGATGTCGTCGATATCGGTGATCGGAAAGGCGTCGTCGGCGCCGAAATCGCGGATCGCGCCTTCCTGCCCGGCACGCAGGCCATCCCACAGCTCGCGCTCGGCGTTGCGTTCACGACAGAACAGAATGTATTCGCCATGCACACGCCCCGGCATCAACACCAGCACCGCCTGCGGCTCGGGAAAACCGCTGAGGTACTGGAAGTCGCTGTCCTGACGGTAAACGTGCTCGACGTCGCGGTTGCGAATGGCCACCGCGGCGGCGGGCAGGATGGCGATGCTGTTGGGTTCCATCTGCGCCATCAGGGCCTTGCGGCGACGGCTGTATTCCGATTTCGGGATGTGGATCATGGGCAGATGGCGTTCCCTGGCAAACGATTAGTGCAGAGACGGTTTGGCGGCGGCCGGCACGTCTTTTTTGGTCTCGGAGAACAGCAGCAGCGGTGCGACGCGCAGGTACTCCATGACTTCCATATAGTCGCTCTCGCCGTCTTCGGACTCTTCCAGCGCGTCTTGCACCTGGGAAATGGCCGCCAGATCCTGCAGCACTTCGGTGGCCTCGGTGCTCAGCATGCTGCTGTCACGGCAATTCAGGCCGAAACCGCTGAGGAAACCCTGGCACCACTGGCCCAGTGCGGCGGCACGCTCGGTGAGTGGGGCGTCGTCGGTCGGCAGCAACAGAACGACGGTCACGTCATCGCCGGTGAGCTCGCCCTTGACCATCTCTTGCAGGCCGATCAGGGCGTTGCGAACGTTGTCCTGCGGCTCGGTTTCGAGCAGTTCGGCGGCGTCGATCAGCCAGCCTTCGGCGTCGAAACCGGCGCCGGCGCAGCTGCGGCCGAGCAACAGGCCGTGCAGCTCAGCTGGCGAGACGTTGTGACCGCTGGAAGTCAGCAGGGTGGCGAAGGCTTGGTACGGGGAATTCTGAATGGTCATGGGCAGCTAGGCGCCAGACGGCGCTATGTCTAGAATGAAGGCCTTGTATCCTACATCGACTACCCCTGTAGGAGCGAGCTCGCTCGCGATGGTCGTCAACGATAACGCTGGGTACCTGACACCCCGCGGCGTTCTCATGTTCATCGCGAGCAAGCTCGCTCCTACAGTCCAACACCCATCAGACAGTGAAGACAATGGAAGACACCGACCTGCAAGCGCTGATGGCCAGACTCGAGCTGCTGATTACCCGAGTCGAGCAACTAAAGAGTCAAAACGGACTCTTACTAGCTCAGGAAAAGACCTGGCGCGAAGAACGCGCGCACCTCATTGAAAAAAACGAAATCGCCCGGCGTAAGGTCGAATCGATGATTTCGCGCCTCAAGGCCCTGGAGCAAGACTCATGAGTTCAAGCAATAGCGTCACCGTGCAGATCCTCGACAAAGAGTATTCGATCATCTGCCCTCAGGAAGAGCGCAGTAATCTGATCAGCGCAGCCCGTTATCTGGACGGCAAAATGCGCGAGATCCGCAGCAGCGGCAAAGTCATCGGCGCCGACCGTATCGCCGTGATGGCAGCGCTGAACATCACCCACGACCTGCTGCACAAGGAAGAACGCCCGGATATCCAGGCCAGCGGCTCGACCCGCGAACAGGTGCGTGACCTGCTCGATCGCGTCGATCTGGTGCTCGCCACCGATCCGGACGTCACCAAGGGCTGATTCGCGCCGCCGCTTGCGGTATAATCCCCTCACTCCCTGGGGTGCTTGCCAGTTGGCGATGTCCCTGAGCCGATTTGCTATACCCTGGAGGTTGCACGTTGGGCTGGTGTGCATGTCCGCTAGACGGAAAGCCTTAAAGCCTACTGCATCTTCCACCTTGAACTTTCGGGTTCAAGGGCTAAGTCGACAGCGGCACATTCGGGGAGCCTGATTTCCAGTCCAATGCCGGTTTTGATACCGGCATTGGCGTTTTTACGGGTACGCTTCACGTATCCGCATTGTTGAAGCCCGAATACATGACCGAACCTGCGCTGCTCCCCCGCCCGCAACTTCGACGCATGCTGCGCAAGGCCCGCCGCGCACTGACCCCCAGCCAGCAGCGCCAGGCCGCTCGCGGGCTGTACAAGCAATTGGCCCAGCAACCGCTGTTCCGCCGCGCCAAACACATCTCGCTCTACCTGCCGACCGACGGTGAAATCGATCCGCGCCTGTTGCTGCGTGCCGCACAGCGTCGAGGCAAGGCCACCTATCTGCCGGTCCTGAGCGCCTGGCCGCGAACCAAAATGGTGTTCCAGCGCATCCGGCCCGGGGAAAAGCTCAAACCCAACCGCTTTCGTATTCTCGAGCCACCGGCCAACCTCGCCCGGCAACGCAAGATCTGGGCACTGGACCTGGTGTTGTTGCCCTTGGTGGGGTTTGACGATGTCGGCGGACGCCTGGGGATGGGCGGCGGTTTCTATGATCGGAGCCTGGCCTATCTGGCGCGACGAAACGACTGGCGCAAGCCGACGCTGTTGGGGCTTGCCCATGAATGTCAGAAGGTGGAGCGATTGGCTCAGGCAAGCTGGGATGTGCCGCTGCAAGGAACGGTGACGGACAAGGCCTGGTATTACGCAGGGTAGGCGCCACTTCGATCAGCGACGCCGAGGCAACAGGATCAGCGTTTGAAGGCTGTCGACTGTTGCTGCAATTGGGCGAGCTCGACTGGTGCATCGGTCTTGCTGGCCCACAGGCTTTGGGCATAGCCAGTGGTCACGACGCCAAGGCCAAACAAAATGACCAGAATCCATAGTAAATCCGGTTTGCGTTTCATCGATTACCCCCCAAAGGCATATCTACACGATGACAGCAGCGGTTTCCGTTTGTAGGCCGTGCAGCAGCGTCAAGCTTTAAAGGCCGGCATTTTGCGACAACGTGAACCGCTGCGCAAATGCTGACGTCAACCGACTGTCGGTTTGTCATAAAATCGCCGACAAGCTGCTCAATCACCTCGCAAGGAGCAACAGACATGGCCTATTGGCTGATGAAATCCGAGCCCGACGAACTCTCGATCAAAGGACTGGAAAAGCTCGGCAAAGCGCGCTGGGACGGGGTTCGCAACTATCAGGCACGCAATTTCCTGCGGGCTATGGCCGTGGGGGACGAGTTCTTTTTCTATCATTCCAGCTGCCCCGAGCCTGGTATTGCCGGAATCGGAAAAATTGTCGAAGCCGCGTATTCGGACCCGACGGCACTGGAGCCGCAGAGCCATTATTTTGACCCGAAGGCCACCCCGGACAAAAATGCCTGGAGCGCGATCGATGTCGCGCATGTCGAGACCTTTGCCCGGGTGCTGAAACTGGATTACCTGAAGCAGCAGACGGCGCTGGCCGAGTTGCCGCTGGTGCAGAAAGGTTCGCGGCTGTCGGTGATGCCGGTGACCCCGGAGCAGTGGGCGGCGGTGATTGCACTGCGTTGAGATGCCTCTGTAGGAGCCGGCTTGCCGGCGATGGCGGTCTTGAGGGCGCTATCGCTGCGATGCGGCGACCCGACAAGCCAGCTCCTACAGAATCCAGCATTACTGGATGATCAGGTTGTTGAACAACAGATCCTCAACCACCGGCTTACCGGTTTCGTCGTTCATCACTTGCTGGGTCTGCTTCAGCGCTTCCTGACGCAGCTTTTCCTTGGCCTCGACGTTGTTCATCGTCTCGGTAGTCTGCTGGGCGAACAGCGCGACCAATTGATTGCGGATCAAAGGCTCATTGGCCTTCACCGCTTTTGCCGCCTCGTCACCGGTCACCCGCAACGCCACATCGGCCTTGTAGACCTTCAGTTTCGGCGTGCCGTCCAGCCCGTAGTTACCCACGAACGGCGGGCTCAGGGTGATGTAACTGACCTTCGGGGCTGCATCCTCTTTGGCTTCTTCGGCCACTGCTGTCACAGGCAAAGACAGGGCCAGCATCAAAATGATCCACGCTTTCAAAATTCGCTCCTTATCCGGTTTGCGGCCTGGAATAACGACCCGTCACGCCAGCACAAGCTTATGGCTGACTATCAGGGCCAGGCATGCTCGTTGACCCATCAACTCACACACCTACACTTATCGGCCATCACTCCCAAAGGAATAGCCCTGATGAAAGCCGTGCTGTGCAAAGCCTTCGGCCCTGCCGAATCGCTGGTGCTGGAAGACGTCGCCAGTCCTGTCGCGAAGAAGAATGAAATCCTGCTGGACGTGCACGCCGCCGGGGTCAACTTCCCCGACACGTTGATCATCGAGGGCAAATACCAGTTCAAGCCGCCCTTCCCGTTCTCTCCGGGTGGCGAAGCGTCCGGTGTGGTCAGCGCCGTGGGCGAAAAGGTCAGCCACTTGAAAGTCGGTGATCGGGTCATGGCCCTGACCGGCTGGGGCAGCTTTGCCGAACAGGTCGCCGTGCCGGGCTACAACGTGTTGCCGATCCCGCCGTCCATGGACTTCAACACTGCCGCCGCCTTCAGCATGACCTACGGCACCTCGATGCACGCCCTCAAGCAGCGCGGCAACCTGCAACCTGGCGAAACCCTGCTGGTGCTTGGCGCCTCCGGCGGTGTCGGCCTGGCCGCGGTGGAAATCGGCAAAGCCATGGGCGCCCGGGTGATCGCCGCAGCCAGCAGCGCAGAGAAACTCGCCGTGGCCAAGGCCGCCGGCGCCGACGAACTGATCAACTACAGCGAAACCAGCCTGAAGGACGAAATCAAACGTCTGACCGACGGACAAGGCGCTGACGTGATCTACGATCCGGTGGGTGGCGACCTGTTCGACCAGGCCATCCGCGCCATCGCCTGGAACGGCCGTCTGCTGGTGGTCGGCTTCGCCAGCGGGCGCATTCCCGAATTGCCGGTGAACCTGGCACTGCTCAAGGGCGCGGCGGTGCTCGGCGTGTTCTGGGGCTCGTTCGCCCAACGTCAGCCGCAAGACAACGCGGCGAACTTCCAGCAACTGTTCGGCTGGTTTGCCGAAGGCAAATTGACGCCGCTGGTGTCGCAGGTGTATCCGCTGAGCAATGCGGCGCAGGCGATCAATGATCTTGGTCAGCGTAAAGCGGTCGGGAAAGTGGTGGTGCAGGTTCGCTGAGAACTTCTATTGCGGAGTGAATCGATAGCAGATTCATTCCGCAATACAGCGCAACAAGGTCAAGCTTTGAATCGACTACTCAACGACTCGGGAAGTGCGTCCAAGTACGTGCCATCAGGATTCTTCTGACAAGCACCGATTGCTCGCGGAAAGGCACCGCCCAGAACCGTGCTCCATCGCATAGACTGCTCATGTGTGAATTCCTGCGCCGGTATGCTTGAAACCAGACCTAACGCAACGAGTGTTTCGGTAAACAACGGCATTTCTCTCAATGCCTTCCTTGGGTGTTGAATTCGAAATTTTGCGACTTCTTCATTCAACTGACTGCAACGCAGCCCACCGACTTTCTTCTTGTAGGCTTGATACAAGCCCATATCGAGCGTTCGAACGAAAACGCTTTCGTAGCGAACGGTTTCAGGATTGCCCTCAAGAGGCCAAGGCTTGAACCGCCATTGCATCATTGCCTTCCTGACTGACTCACCGAACTTTGGGTTCGTAGCGTTCTCAATCTCCACCTCGCTGACCGAACCGTCATTACTGACGGTATAAGAAACCTTGGCCAAAACCTTCCTTTGACCATCGAAATGCTCAATTGGAAAATCTGCGTGCGGGGAATAGTCCGGCTCAAGTTTGAAGTCGGCAAAAATAATCGCGGGGGCTAAAAGCAAAAAAAGCGCTATTACAGATTTCATTGAGTCACCCATCCTGACGAGATTGGCCTCGCCGGCCACTCACAGGACTTTAAAGAACCACTGAAACTATCAAAATCAGCTTGCTCTGCTATTCACGAAAGAACTTTCCCAAAACCCGCCTTACAACCCCCCGAAAACCCGTAGGAAGCCGCGAAAGTAACGTTTCCTACAGCGTCCTTCACTTACATCTGAGCGACATGTTCATAAAGGAACACGCGACTTCCAACATTTCCGCTGTTTTGCCGATGAGAACCGATGATATTTTCGGTAACGAAACTGTAATATTCGTATCCGCAGTCAAAACAAGAAATCTGGAGCTCTTGAATGTTTGCTTTCTTTCGTCCTGCCGTACATCAGGCTCCATTGCCTGAAGACAAAATAGACAGCACCTACCGACGCCTGCGCTGGCAGATTTTCGCCGGCATCTTCTTTGGCTATGCCGGTTACTACCTGCTGCGCAAAAACTTCTCCCTGGCCATGCCGTACCTGATCGATGAGGGCTACTCCCGTGGTCAGCTGGGTCTGGCGATGTCCGCCATCGCGATTGCCTACGGCCTGTCGAAGTTCCTCATGGGCCTGGTGTCCGACCGCTCTAACCCGCGCTTCTTCCTGCCGTTCGGCCTGCTGGTGTCGGCCGGGGTGATGTTCATTTTCGGTTTCGCGCCCTGGGCAACGTCCAGCGTGACCATGATGTTCATTCTGCTGTTCATCAACGGCTGGGCGCAGGGCATGGGTTGGCCACCGAGCGGCCGGACCATGGTGCACTGGTGGTCACAGAAGGAACGTGGCGGCGTGGTGTCCGTGTGGAACGTGGCACACAACGTCGGCGGTGGCCTGATCGGTCCGTTGTTCCTGATCGGCATGGGCCTGTTCAATGACTGGCACGCCGCGTTCTACGTGCCGGCTGCAGTGGCGCTGGCAGTGGCGGTGTTTGCCTTTGTGACCATGCGCGACACCCCGCAATCGGTTGGCCTGCCGCCGATCGAGCAGTACAAGAACGACTACCCGGAAGGCTACGACGCCAGCCACGAAGAGGAATTCAGCGCCAAGGAAATCTTCGTCAAATACGTGCTGCGCAACAAAATGCTCTGGTACATCGCCATGGCCAACGTCTTTGTCTATCTGCTGCGCTACGGCGTGCTGGACTGGGCACCGACCTACCTCAAGGAAGCCAAGGGTTTCACCGTAGACAAAACTTCGTGGGCGTATTTCTTCTACGAGTGGGCAGGTATCCCGGGCACGCTGCTGTGCGGCTGGATGTCGGACAAGATCTTCCGTGGCAACCGTGGCCTGACCGGCATGGTGTTCATGGCGCTGGTGACGGTCGCGACGCTGGTTTACTGGCTCAACCCGGCCGGCAATCCGATGGTCGACATGATCGCGCTGCTTTCCATTGGCTTCCTGATCTACGGCCCGGTGATGCTGATCGGCCTGCAGGCGCTGGAACTGGCTCCGAAGAAAGCTGCCGGTACGGCGGCAGGCTTTACCGGGCTGTTCGGTTACTTGGGCGGTTCGGTCGCGGCCAGTGCAGCGATGGGCTACACCGTGGACCATTTCGGTTGGGACGGCGGTTTCGTGTTACTGGTCGGCGCCTGCCTGTTGGCGATGGCCTTCCTGGCCCCGACGCTACGACACAAACAGATCGCCAGTCAGGGCCGCGAAGCGCTCGCTTGATCGGCCTTTGACTTACAGCGCTTGAGCCGCGCCTCCAGATTCCGGTCTGGCATGGCGTGGCTGCGTAGGGCGTGCGCGGTCTGCTCGACATAATCGCGAGTGCTGCCGTAGCGCCCGCAGGCGTTTTCAAACACATGGCTCAGCACATGGTCCGGCAAGTTGCCGGCATAGCTGGGCAGGTGTCGCTCCAGCACAAAGCCCAATGCCTGTACCTGGCTGCCATCTTCGAGACGGCAGTTGAGCCAGTGCGGGCGGTAGGAAGGGAATGGCATCTCGCGCTGCCAAAGTGCGTAAAGCGATGCTTCGAGTTGCTCTTCGGGCAAGCGATAGGCGAAACCGCTGCAAGAACCGCCGCGATCCAGGCCAAACACCAGGCCGGGCATTTCCGGTGTGCCGCGATGTTCGTGGGACCACAGGTACAACCCGCGATGGTAACCATGCACCCGGCCGCGAACCCGCTCAACCGCCGTGCATTCAGGGCGCCAGATCAGCGAACCATACGCAAACAACCAGACCGGCCCGCCCTTGTGGCGCGCCATGGTCAATTGCATCGAGCTGAGCAGTTGTTCGTGAGTGAGCTGCGGCCCCAGATCGAGCCGCGGAGGGTAAGCCAGATTCAAGAAAGCAGATTCAATGGCGCTCATGGCAACAGTTGTTCGGCCCCGCAAGCATTACAAAATGTAATGCACTATTAATGTAATAGAACATATAGCAGTAAAGGTAAAACGAAAAGTGATAAAGGACGTTTGCCTGACTGTTTATATACCCTAATGTCATTTTGCAAATATCTTAAATACCAGAATGAAATATGCATAAGCATTGAGTCCCTCCGGGAATAAAGCCGCTTATCAGAAACGTCCTACTCCCCCTTCAGATTTACCGCCTTCTGGCCCCCATCGAGCGTCGCGTATAACGGCCACACAGTCGCAAGCCAGACTGCCTTTACAGGGGGCCGCCAATGAAAAAACCATGGTTTTACGCAGTGCTGTCGATGGCCTTGGCGTCATTGGCGCTGGCACAGCCCGCAAACTCAAAGGACACCGGCTCCTGGTATTTGCAGACCAGTGTTTATACGAAGCACTATTCGCCCGACCCCAGGCACAACAATAATCAGGATCTTATTGGCCTTGAACGTATCGACGCGTCCGACCGGCTGTTTGGCGCTGCCACTTTTCGCAATTCGTACAGTCAACGCTCACACTATGCCTACGCGGGTAAACGCTACGAAAGCGCCTCCTATCCCGTGTATATCAAATTCACGGGCGGCCTGCTGGAAGGCTACCGTGGCAAACATAAGGACAAGATCCCCCTGAATCGCTTCGGGGTCGCACCGGTGATCATCCCCTCACTGGGCGCACATTACGGTCCGGTGGCAGCCGAGCTGGTGTTGCTCGGCTTCAACGCCGCCATGGTGACCACTGGCGCGCGCTTCTGATCCCGCGCTGACCTACGAGCGTGGCGCGTAGGCAAAAACGTCGGCACGCATCTGATGCGCATCCATTCCCGCTTCCACCAGCGCATCCAGCGTGCCGTAGACCATGGCCGGAGAGCCGCTGGCGTACACGTGCAGCGGCTTGAGGTCAGGGAAGTCTTCACAGACCGCTTCATGCAACATGCCGCAACGCCCTTCCCAGCTGCATTGATCGCTGACGACCTTGTGCAGGAACAGATTGGGCAGCTTCAGCCATTCGTCCCAATGCTCGACTTGATAAAAGTCTTCTGGACGACGCACGCCCCAATACAGGTGCACCGGATGCTTGAAACCCGAGGCCCGGCAATGTTCGATCAGGCCGTGGATCTGGCCCATGCCGGTTCCAGCGGCGATCAGCACAAGAGGACCGTCCGGCAACTCTTCCAGGTGGGTATCGCCAAACGGTAACTCGACCCGCACCATGCTGTTGCGCTGAAGCTGTTCGATCAGACCCAGCGCACTGGATTCACGCGCCAGTACGTGGATTTCCAAGTCGCGTCCCGCATGCGGTGCCGAGGCGAGGGAGAAGGCGGACTTTTCGCCGCTCTCGCGTTCGATCATCAGGTACTGACCGGCGTGGTAGCGCGGCGGTTTACCGGCCGGAGCCCGCAGACGCACGCGCCAGGTGTCGCCGCCCACGTCCTTGCACTCAATGACCTGACACGACACGCTGCGCACCGGCAGTTCTCCCAAGGCGAGCACGCCATCCCACAGCACGATGCAGTCTTCCAGCGGCTCCGCTATGCAAGTGTAGAACTCGCCATGATCACGCACATTGCCGGCCTGCTCGACCCGCCCTTCCACCAGCAGCGCGGCGCACACGTGGCAATTGCCGTTGCGGCAGCTTTGCGGGCATTCGTAGCCCAGACGGCGTGCGCCATCGAGAATCCGCTCGCCGGGCAATATCTCAAGCACTGCTCCGGAGGGCTGCAAGGTTACACGCATCAATCTATTCCTAACTGATTCCAGATGGCATCGATCCGCTGGGTCACGGCATCGTCCTTGACGATGACCCTGCCCCACTCGCGGGTGGTTTCGCCCGGCCATTTATGTGTGGCATCGAGGCCCATTTTCGAACCCAGGCCGGACACCGGCGAAGCGAAGTCCAGGTAGTCGATCGGCGTGTTGTCGATCATCACCGTGTCGCGCTTGGGGTCCATGCGCGTGGTGATGGCCCAGATCACGTCGTTCCAGTCCCGGGCGTTGATATCGTCGTCGGTGACGATAACGAACTTGGTGTACATGAACTGTCGCAAAAACGACCAGACACCCAGCATTACCCGCTTGGCGTGGCCCGGATACGACTTCTTCATGGTCACGATGGCCATGCGGTACGAGCAGCCTTCGGGCGGCAAGTAGAAATCGGTGATCTCCGGGAACTGCTTCTGCAGGATCGGCACGAACACCTCGTTCAGCGCAACGCCGAGAATCGCCGGCTCATCCGGTGGACGGCCGGTGTAGGTGCTGTGGTAGATCGGTTTGATCCGGTGAGTGATGCGCTCGACAGTGAACACCGGGAAGCTGTCGACCTCGTTGTAGTAACCGGTGTGGTCGCCGTACGGGCCTTCATCGGCCATTTCGCCCGGATGGATTACACCCTCGAGGATGATTTCGGCGGTGGCCGGCACTTGCAGGTCATTGCCGCGGCATTTCACCAGCTCGGTGCGGTTGCCGCGCAACAGGCCGGCGAAAGCGTATTCGGAAAGGCTGTCGGGAACCGGGGTCACGGCACCAAGGATGGTCGCCGGGTCCGCGCCCAATGCCACGGATACCGGGAACGGCTGGCCGGGATGCTTCTCGCACCATTCGCGGTAATCCAGCGCGCCGCCACGGTGGCTCAGCCAGCGCATGATGACCTTGTTGCGACCGATCACTTGCTGACGATAGATGCCGAGGTTCTGGCGATCCTTGTTCGGGCCTTTGGTGACGGTCAGGCCCCAGGTGATCAACGGGCCAACGTCGCCCGGCCAGCAGGTCTGCACCGGCAACATGGCCAGGTCGACGTCGTCGCCTTCGATGACCACTTCCTGGCACATCGCGTCCTTGACGACTTTCGGCGCCATCGAAATGATCTTGCGGAAAATCGGCAGCTTGGACCAGGCATCCTTCAGACCTTTCGGTGGCTCGGGTTCCTTGAGGAACGCCAGCAGCTTGCCGATTTCGCGCAGTTCGCTGACCGCCTCGGCGCCCATGCCCAGCGCCACGCGCTCGGGGGTGCCAAACAGGTTGCCGAGCACGGGAATGTCGTAACCGGTGGGTTTTTCGAAAAGCAGGGCCGGCCCCTTGGCGCGCAAAGTGCGGTCACAGACCTCGGTCATTTCCAGTACTGGGGACACCGGAACCTGGATGCGCTTGAGTTCACCGCGCTGTTCCAGGCCGCTGATAAAGTCGCGCAAGTCGCGATACTGCATGCGTGAGCCTCGTGTTGGCCGTGGCGTTCGGGGCAGGCAGTTTAGCGCCGAACCCTTCGGTTCAGAACCACGAACTGCCACCTGATCAAAAATCGGATAGCAAAAAGCCGGGTTTCCCCGGCTTTTTGTACCTGCTCGACTTACTTGCGCTTCATCGACAGGAAGAACTCATCGTTGGTCTTGGTCGTTTTCAGCTTGTCGACCAGGAACTCGATGGCAGCGATTTCATCCATCGGATGCAGTAGCTTGCGCAGAATCCACATGCGCTGCAGCTCGTCGTCGGCGGTCAGCAACTCTTCGCGGCGGGTGCCGGAACGGTTGATGTTGATGGCCGGGAACACGCGCTTTTCAGCGATACGACGATCCAGCGGCAGTTCCATGTTGCCGGTGCCTTTGAATTCTTCGTAGATCACTTCGTCCATCTTCGAGCCGGTTTCTACCAGCGCGGTGGCGATGATGGTCAGCGAGCCGCCTTCTTCGATGTTCCGCGCAGCGCCGAAGAAACGTTTCGGTTTCTCCAGGGCGTGGGCATCGACACCACCGGTGAGCACTTTGCCGGAGCTCGGGATCACGGTGTTGTAGGCGCGAGCCAGACGAGTGATGGAGTCGAGCAGGATCACCACGTCCTTCTTGTGCTCGACCAGGCGCTTGGCCTTCTCGATCACCATTTCGGCAACCTGCACGTGGCGGGTTGGCGGCTCGTCGAACGTCGAGGCAACCACTTCGCCGCGCACGGTGCGCTGCATTTCGGTCACTTCTTCCGGACGCTCATCGATCAGCAGCACGATCAGATGAACTTCAGGATTGTTACGCGCGATGTTCGCGGCAATGTTCTGCAGCATGATCGTCTTGCCGGCTTTCGGCGGTGCAACGATCAGACCGCGCTGGCCTTTGCCGATCGGGGCGCACAGGTCGATGACACGACCGGTCAAGTCTTCGGTGGAACCGTTGCCGGCTTCCATCTTCATGCGCACGGTCGGGAACAGCGGGGTCAGGTTCTCGAAGAGAATCTTGTTTTTCGCGTTTTCCGGACGGTCGAAGTTGATGGTGTCGACCTTGAGCAGCGCGAAATAACGCTCGCCTTCCTTTGGAGGACGGATCTTGCCAACGATGGTGTCACCGGTGCGCAAGTTGAAACGACGGATCTGGCTCGGCGAGACATAGATATCGTCTGGACCGGCGAGATAGGAAGCGTCAGCGGAGCGCAGGAAGCCGAAGCCGTCCTGGAGGATCTCCAGCACGCCATCACCGGAGATTTCCTCACCGCTTTTCGCGTGCTTCTTGAGCAGGGAGAAAATCACGTCCTGCTTGCGCGAACGGGCCATATTTTCTATGCCCATCTGTTCGGCCAATTCGAGCAGTTCGGTAATCGGCTTTTGCTTGAGTTCAGTCAGATTCATATAGGAATGACGTAATCATTTATGGAGGGGGGAAATTAAGCTTTTGGCTTAATGAGGCCGCGCCGCGGAGAAGGCGACAGGATCGCGTACTTATTCGAAAAGGAGTGCGTCGGCGACGGCTAGCAGGGGGCAATGGAGAAACCAGTGCGGGGCCGAATGTACCACCTGAGTTTAGGAGCGTCTAGCCCTGAATACGCAAAAAGCCCCGCTATTTGCGGGGCTTTTTCAGGACACTTTGCTGCGACGCTTAGATGTTGGCGTCGAGGAAGGCAGCCAGTTGCGATTTCGACAGTGCGCCGACCTTGGTCGCTTCAACGTTGCCGTTCTTGAACAGCATCAGGGTCGGGATACCGCGCACGCCATGCTTGGCCGGGGTTTCCTGGTTTTCGTCGATGTTCAGCTTGGCAACGGTCAGCTTGCCTTTGTAGGTCTCGGCAATTTCGTCCAGAACAGGAGCGATCATTTTGCAAGGGCCGCACCATTCAGCCCAGTAATCGACCAGTACAGCGCCTTCAGCCTTGAGTACGTCGGCCTCGAAGCTAGCGTCGCTAACGTGTTTGATAAGATCGCTGCTCATGGAATTCTCCAGGGTTGTAAGCAAAAAAACGTGGCCCATCATAGCGGTCCTTACCTCGTTCAGGAAGGTGCAGTTGATTGAGTCTCGCTATGGTGTTCCATGAGTTTGGGTATAGCCCAGGTCACGCCGTGGCGGGAGCGACGAAGGCGATTCCAGTGCGCAACGCCGCGTTACGCACATGCTCGCGCATGGCTTTCTGCGCGGCGCCAGAGGCTCGGCGAGCCAGCGCACGAAGGATCTTGCGGTGTTCCTGCCAGGTTTCCATGGCCCGCTCGGCCCGGATGAACGGTAGCTTCTGACTCTCCAGGAAGATGTCGGCACTGGCAGTCAGGATACTCAGCATCGCCTGATTGCCGCTGGCCAGCAGGATGCGTCGGTGGAATTCAAAGTCCAGCCGCGCCGCCGCTTCGAAATCGGCTGCTTTCAGTTCGTTGCGCATGGCGGCGACATTGTCCTCCAGCGCATCGAGTTCATCGGTGCTCAAGGTCACGGCCGCCAGCCCCGCGGCAAACCCCTCCAGCGCGTAGCGCAACTGGAAGATATCCAGCGGCGAAGCCTGCGCCGCGAACGGCCAGCCTGGCGCTGCCTCGCCTCGCGGCAGCTCCACCGGCGCCTGCACGAACACGCCTTTGCCCGGCTGGATGCTGATCACGCCCAGCGCACTCAACGATGACAACGCCTCGCGCAACGATGCCCGACTAACCCCCAATTGCACCGCCAGTTCCCGTTGCGAGGGCAAGGCATCCCCCGGCCCGAAGCCCTGCTCGGTAATCAGTTTGCGGATGGCCTGCAGCGCCACTTCAGGTACGGCACGGGAGATCGAATTCATGGTTTTCCAAACGAACCAGGACAATGTGCGCCCAGTTGTAAAGCTATTCACGACGCCCGGCAAGTCGTGCCCCATGGGGGTTCGGCAATTTTCCTGGCTGCGCTATCGGGGTGCGAAATACAACCTGACTGTTCAGACCAGTAAGACCGTTCGACACCAGCAAAACCGCGCCCTGGCGCCCTCAAAACCCTAAGTTGGCATGGCCCATGCTCTGTCGATCCGCAGAAATCACTGCTCACCGATCCGGAGATTTGCCATGACCCAGCGTTACCGCGCCCTCCTCGCTGTCCTGTTTGCCAGCCTGCTGCTGAGCCAGGTCCCCGCCCACGCCGACGGTCTGGACGATGTGGTCAAGCGCGGAGTCCTCAAGGTCGCCGTGCCCCAGGACTTCCCGCCCTTCGGCTCGGTCGGCCCGGACATGCAACCCCGGGGACTCGACATCGACACCGCGAAACTGCTGGCCGACCAGCTCAAGGTCAAACTCGAACTGACGCCGGTCAACAGCACCAACCGCATCCCGTTCCTCACCACCGGCAAGGTCGACCTGGTGATCTCCAGCCTCGGCAAGAACCCGGAGCGCGAAAAAGTCATCGACTTCTCCCGCGCCTACGCGCCGTTTTACCTCGCTGTATTCGGTCCGCCAGACGCCAGCATCAAAGGTCTGGACGATCTCAAGGGCAAGACCATCAGCGTCACCCGCGGTGCCATCGAAGACATCGAGCTGACCAAGGTCGCCCCCGAAGGTGTGACCATCAAGCGCTTCGAAGACAACAACTCGACCATCGCCGCGTATCTGGCGGGCCAGGTCGACCTGATCGCCAGCGGTAACGTGGTGATGGTGGCGATCAGCGAGAAAAGTCCGAAACGCGTACCGGCGCTGAAGGTGAAGCTCAAGGATTCGCCGGTCTACATCGGTGTTAACAAGAACGAGCCGGCGCTGCTGGATAAGGTCAACCAGATCCTCGTCACCGCCAAGAGCGACGGCGCACTGGAGAAAAACGCCCTCACCTGGCTGAAAGAACCGCTGCCGGCCGATCTCTGATTCGGCGCGCTGGAGACGTTTTATGGCTTATCAGTTCGATTTCCTGCCGGTGGTGAACAACACCGACCTGTTGCTGCGCGGTGCATTGTTCACCCTTGAGCTGACAGCCATCGGCGCGGTGCTTGGGGTGGGCCTGGGCATCGTCGGGGCGCTGGTGCGAGCGTGGAACATCCGGCCTTTCGCGGGGATTTTCGCGGTCTATGTCGAGTCGATCCGCAACACACCATTTCTGGTGCAGTTGTTTTTCATCTTCTTCGGTTTGCCGTCCCTGGGCATGCAGATTTCCGAATGGCAGGCGGCGGTGCTGGCGATGGTCATCAACCTCGGCGCCTATTCGACCGAGATTATCCGTGCTGGCATCCAGGCGATCCCCCGGGGTCAGTTGGAAGCCGCGGCGGCGTTGGCGATGACACGTTTCGAAGCCTTTCGTCACGTGGTGCTGCTGCCGGCGCTGGGTAAGGTCTGGCCAGCCCTGAGCAGCCAGATCATCATCGTGATGCTCGGCTCGGCGGTGTGTTCACAGATTGCCACTGAAGAGCTGAGCTTCGCGGCCAACTTCATTCAATCGCGCAACTTCCGGGCCTTTGAAACCTATGCCCTGACCACGCTGCTCTATCTGTGCATGGCGCTGCTGATCCGCCAATTGCTGAACTGGATCGGGCATCGGTTTATCGCGAGGAACAGCCAATGAGCGATTTCACCTTCTGGGACATCGTGCGCAACCTGCTCACCGGCCTGCAATGGACGCTGGCGCTGTCGCTGGTGGCGTTCATTGGCGGCGGATTGATCGGCTTGCTGATCATGGTCATGCGCATCTCGGATAAATCCCTGCCGCGCAGTTTCGCTCGTACTTACATCGAACTGTTCCAGGGCACGCCGCTGTTGATGCAGCTGTTCCTGGTGTTTTTTGGCGTGGCGCTGGCCGGTGTGGAGATTTCGCCGTGGATGGCGGCGGCGATCGCTCTGACGCTGTTCACCAGCGCTTACCTGGCGGAGATCTGGCGCGGTTGCGTCGAGTCGATTCCCAACGGCCAGTGGGAAGCCTCATCGAGCCTGGCGCTGAACCCGCTGGAGCAACTGCGCTACGTGATCCTGCCACAAGCCCTGCGTATCGCCGTGGCGCCGACTGTGGGCTTCTCCGTGCAAGTGGTCAAAGGCACCGCCGTTACCTCGATCATCGGTTTCACCGAATTGACCAAGACTGGCGGCATGCTCGCCAACGCCACCTTCGAACCTTTCATGGTCTACGGCCTCGTCGCTCTCGGCTATTTCCTGCTCTGTTATCCCTTGTCGCTCAGTGCGCGCTACCTGGAAAGGAGACTGCATGCCTCTGCTTAGAATTTCCGCCCTGCATAAATACTACGGCGATCACCATGTGCTCAAAGGCATCGACCTGAGTGTCGAGGAAGGCCAGGTGGTGGCGATCATCGGCCGCAGCGGTTCGGGCAAATCGACCTTGCTGCGCACCCTCAACGGCCTGGAGTCGATCAACGACGGCGTGATCGAAGTCGACGGCGAGTACCTGGACGCCGCCCGCGCCGACCTGCGCAGCCTGCGGCAGAAAGTCGGCATGGTGTTCCAACAGTTCAACCTGTTCCCGCACCTGACCGTGGGCGAGAACGTCATGCTCGCGCCGCAAGTGGTGCAGAAAGCACCAAAAGCCAAGGCCGCCGAACTGGCGCGGCAGATGCTGGAGCGGGTCGGGCTGGGGGAGAAATTCGATGCCTTCCCGGATCGACTGTCCGGCGGGCAGCAACAGCGGGTGGCGATTGCCCGTGCCCTGGCGATGTCGCCGAAAGTGCTGCTGTGCGATGAAATCACCTCAGCCCTGGACCCGGAGCTGGTCAATGAAGTGCTGAGCGTGGTTCGGCAACTGGCCAGGGAAGGCATGACGCTGATCATGGTCACCCACGAAATGCGCTTCGCACGGGAGGTTGGGGACAAGTTGGTGTTCATGCACCAGGGCAAGGTGCATGAAACAGGCGATCCGAAGGTGTTGTTCGCCAATCCGCAGACGGCGGAGCTGGCGAATTTCATCGGGACGGTTGAGTCTGTGGCCTGAAAGATTTTCGGTGCCGCTCAGGCCGTCATCGCGAGCAGGCTCGCTCCCACATTGGTTGTGTGTCGGTCGTGGGATTAGAGGCAACCTGGGCCCCTGTGGGAGCGAGCCTGCTCGCGATTGACCGCGAAGCGGTCACCTACGCGTTGGCGGCAGCCTTTGATCGTGGCACGATGTCGAGGTTATCGACCGAGACCCCTGACCATGCCGCAATCCCAAGCCAAGAATCTGTCCCTGATCGCCGCAATCGACCTGGGCTCCAACAGCTTTCACATGGTCGTGGCCAAGGCCCAGAACGGCGAGATCCGTATTCTCGAGCGTCTCGGGGAGAAGGTTCAGCTGGCCGCCGGCATCGACGAAGAGCGCCATCTCAACGAAGAATCGATGCAGCGCGGGCTCGACTGCCTCAAGCGCTTCGCCCAACTGATCAGCGGTATGCCCACCGGCGCCGTTCGCATCGTCGGCACCAACGCCTTGCGTGAAGCTCGCAACCGCGCCGAATTCATCCGTCGCGCCGAAGAAATCCTCGGCCACCCGGTGGAAGTCATTTCCGGTCGTGAAGAAGCGCGCCTGATCTACCTCGGCGTGTCCCACACCCTCGCCGATACCCCGGGCAAGCGCCTGGTGGCCGACATCGGCGGCGGCAGTACTGAGTTCATCATTGGCCAGCGCTTCGAACCGCTGCTGCGCGAAAGCCTGCAGATGGGTTGCGTCAGTTACACCCAGCGCTATTTCAAGGACGGCAAGATCACCCCGGCCCGTTACGCCCAGGCGTACACCGCGGCGCGGCTGGAGATCATGAGCATCGAGCACGCCTTGCACCGCCTGACCTGGGATGAAGCCATCGGCTCCTCGGGCACCATCCGCGCCATCGGTCTGGCGTTGAAGGCTGGCGGTCACGGCACCGGCGAGGTCAATGCCGAAGGCCTGGCCTGGCTCAAGCGCAAACTGATCAAGCTCGGTGACGTCGAGAAAATCGATTTCGAAGGAATCAAACCGGATCGCCGGGCGATTTTCCCCGCCGGCCTGGCGATCCTCGAAGCGATCTTCGACGCCCTCGAGCTGCAACGCATGGATCACTGCGAAGGCGCCCTGCGCGAAGGCGTACTCTATGACCTGCTGGGCCGCCATCATCACGAGGACGTGCGCGAGCGCACCCTCACTTCGCTGATGGAGCGCTACCACGTCGATCAAGAGCAAGCGGTACGGGTCGAGCGCAAGGCGCTGCATGCGTTCGATCAGGTGGCCGCGGACTGGGATCTGGAAGACGGCGTCTGGCGCGAACTGCTCGGCTGGGCGGCCAAGGTCCATGAAGTGGGCCTGGACATTGCTCACTATCAGTACCACAAGCACGGCGCCTACCTGATCGAGCACTCCGACCTCGCCGGGTTCTCCCGCGAAGACCAGTTGATGCTCGCGCTACTGGTGCGCGGCCACCGCCGCAATATTCCCAAAGACAAGTTCGCCGATTTCGGCGACGACGGCATCAAGCTGATTCGCCTGTGCGTGCTGCTGCGCTTTGCGATCCTGTTCCACCACATCCGTGGCACCCAGCAAATGCCCCAGGTGGTACTGAACGCCTATGGCAATAGCCTGGAAGTGGTGTTCCCGGAGAACTGGCTGGACGAAAACCAGCTGACCCAGGCCGACTTCGCCATCGAAGCGGAATGGCTCACTCGCGTCGATATTGTGCTGAACGCACGCTGATTCCCCCCTGTAGGAGCGAGCTTGCTCGCGATGGAGGCTAACGATAACGCGTGTTATCTGGATACGCGTTGCCCTCACGTTTTTCGTCGGAGCGCCGCCCGGAGCAAGCTCGCTCCTACAGGGGACCGCATTGATACAAAAAAAGGGCGATCCATATGGATCGCCCTTTTTTAGGGTCGCTGCGTTAACGAACAGCCAGGATCGGGCTGCCCAAACGCTCCAGCAATGTCGCCTGGGCACTGCGCGGGTTCTGGTTGCCGGTCGGTGTGTTACGGACGTAACGACCGTCCGACTGCAGGCTCCAGCTGTGGGTGTTATCGGTCAGATACATCTCCAGCTCTTTCTTGACCCGCATGATCAGCTTCTTGCCTTCCACCGGGAAGCAAGTCTCGACGCGCTTGTCGAGGTTGCGCTCCATCCAGTCTGCACTGGACAGGAACATCTGCTCGTCGCCGCCGTTGAGGAAGTAGAAGACCCGGGTGTGTTCCAGGAAGCGGCCAATGATCGAACGCACGTGGATGTTGTGGGAAACCCCAGTGATACCCGGCCGCAGGCAGCACATGCCACGCACCACCAGATCGATGCGCACGCCTGACTGGCTGGCCTTGTACAGCGCGCGGATGATCTTCGGATCGGTCAGCGAGTTGAATTTGGCGATGATATGCGCCGGTTTGCCGTCGAGGGCGAACTGGGTTTCGCGGGCAATCATGTCGAGCATGCCCTTTTTCAGGGTAAACGGCGCGTGCAGCAATTTCTTCATGCGCAGCGTCTTGCCCATGCCGATCAACTGACTGAACAGTTTGCCGACGTCTTCGCACAAAGCGTCGTCGGAAGTCAGCAGGCTGTAGTCGGTGTACAGGCGGGCGTTGCCGGCGTGGTAGTTGCCCGTGCCGAGGTGCGCGTAACGCACGATTTCGCCCGCCTCTCGACGCAGGATCAGCATCATCTTGGCATGAGTCTTGAAGCCGACCACGCCATAGATCACCACCGCACCGGCCGCTTGCAGACGGCTGGCCAGTTGCAGGTTGGATTCTTCGTCGAACCGCGCACGCAGTTCGATCACCGCGGTGACCTCCTTGCCGTTACGCGCAGCATCCACCAGCGCATCGACGATTTCCGAGTTGGCGCCGGAGCGATACAGCGTCTGGCGCACCGCCAACACGTGCGGATCCTTGGCAGCCTGACGCAGCAGGTCGACCACCGGGGTGAACGACTCGAACGGGTGCAGCAGCAGGATGTCCTGCTTGCTGATCACGCTGAAAATGTTCTCGCTGTTCTGCAGCAGTTTCGGGATCTGCGGGGTGAACGGCAGGTATTGCAGCTCGCGCTGACTGTCCAGGCCGGTGATGCTGAACAGCCGCGTCAGGTTCACCGGACCGTTGACCTGATACAACTCCGACTCGCTCAGGTTGAATTGCTTGAGCAGGTAGTCGGACAGGTGTTTCGGGCAGGTATCAGCCACTTCCAGACGTACCGCATCGCCATAACGACGGGAGAACAGCTCGCCGCGCAAGGCACGGGCCAGGTCTTCTACATCTTCGGAGTCCAGCGCCAGGTCGGCGTTCCGGGTCAGGCGGAACTGGTAGCAGCCCTTGACCTTCATGCCCTGGAACAGGTCATCGGCATGGGCGTGGATCATCGACGACAGGAACACATAGTTGTCGCCTGCGCCGCCGACTTCTTCCGGCACCTTGATGATGCGCGGCAGCAGACGCGGTGCCGGGATAATCGCAAGGCCGGAGTCGCGACCGAACGCATCGATACCTTCGAGTTCGACGATGAAGTTCAGACTCTTGTTCACCAGCAACGGGAACGGGTGCGTCGGGTCGAGGCCGATCGGGGTGATGATCGGGGCGATCTCGTCGCGGAAATAGCGGCGGACCCAGGTTTTGAGCTTGGTCGTCCAATTGCGGCGACGGATGAAGCGGACCTGATGCTTTTCCAGCTCCGGCAACAGAATGTCATTGAGGATTGCGTACTGACGATCGACGTGACCGTGAACCAGCTCACTGATGCGCGCCAGGGCCTGGTGCGGCTGCAGACCATCGGCGCCAGCCTGTTCACGGGCGAAAGTGATCTGCTTCTTCAGGCCGGCGACACGAATTTCGAAGAACTCGTCCAGGTTGCTGGAGAAGATCAGCAGAAACTTCAGCCGCTCCAGCAACGGGTAGGACTCGTCCAGCGCCTGCTCCAGCACGCGGATATTGAACTGCAGTTGCGAGAGCTCGCGGTGGATGTACAGGCTGCTGTCATCCAGACCGGGAATGGCCACCGCTGGCGCTGGCGCTGGCGTAGCGGTTTCGACGACCGCTGCGGGCGGAGCTGGCTCCAGCTCCGGCGGGGTCTCGTCGACTTGCTCCACCACAGGTTGAGCGTCTTTTACGGCAACTTCAGTGAGCACTTCGGTATTCATCGAATGTTCCTGGGAGGGCTATTTTTGCTCTCGTAACAATTGAGCGGCACGAACGGCAAAGTACGTCAGGATGCCATCAGCCCCTGCACGTTTGAAAGCGGTCAGGGACTCGAGGATAACCCCTTCGCTCAACCAGCCATTCTGGATCGCCGCCATGTGCATGGCGTATTCGCCGCTGACTTGATAAACAAACGTCGGCACTTTGAATTCTTCTTTTACCCGGCACAGGATGTCCAGGTACGGCATGCCTGGCTTGACCATGACCATGTCTGCACCTTCTGACAAGTCCGCCGCCACTTCGTGCAGGGCTTCGTTGCTGTTGGCCGGGTCCATCTGATAGGAGGCCTTGTTGGCCTTGCCCAGGTTCAGCGCCGAACCGACCGCATCGCGGAACGGGCCGTAATAGGCGCTGGCGTACTTGGCCGAGTAGGCCATGATCCGCACGTTGACGTGACCGGCCACCTCGAGGGCTTCGCGGATCGCTTGGATGCGGCCGTCCATCATGTCCGATGGCGCCACGACCTGGGCGCCGGCTTCGGCGTGGGACAGGGCTTGCCTGACCAGTGCGTCGACGGTGATGTCGTTCTGCACGTAGCCTTCTTCATCAAGAATGCCGTCCTGGCCGTGGGTGGTGAACGGGTCCAGGGCGACGTCGGTGATCACGCCCAGCTCAGGGAATTGCGCACGCAGCGCACGGGTCGCGCGCTGGGCGATGCCTTCTGGGTTCCACGCTTCGGCGGCGTCCAGCGACTTGAGCTGCGAGGGTGTTACCGGGAACAGCGCCAGCGCCGGAATCCCCAGCTCGACCCACTTGGCCGCCTCTTCCAGCAACAGGTCGATGGTCAGGCGTTCGACACCCGGCATCGAGGCCACCGCTTCGCGACGGTTTTCACCGTCCAGCACGAATACCGGCAGGATCAGGTCATCGACGGTCAGGACATTTTCACGGACCAGACGACGCGAGAAGTCATCACGACGGTTGCGGCGCAGGCGGGTTGCGGGGAACAAACGATTGGCGGGGGTAAAGCTCACGGCAGACTCCTGAGCCCGCAGACGTGCGAGCGTGACAGTTATAAGCGGCCATTATGACGAACGTGTGACAGTTATGTGCACGCTGCGACAGGTAGCCGCATTCCATTGTCGTTGTAGGAAATGTTCACGTCGAGACACATTTGGACACTTTCCTGAATGTGTCCGAAGGGTTAGGCTGCGCGTTCATTTCGCCAGCACCCAGACAATGCTCCAACAATTTCTGCATGACTTCGGCTACTTTGCCCTTTTTCTAGGCACGTTCTTCGAAGGCGAAACCATTCTGGTACTCGCAGGCTTCCTCGCGTTCCGTGGATACATGGACATCAACCTGGTGGTGGTCGTGGCCTTCTTCGGCAGCTATGCCGGCGACCAACTGTGGTACTTCCTGGGACGCAAGCACGGTCGCAAGCTGCTGGCGCGCAAACCGCGCTGGCAGATGATGGGTGACCGGGCGCTGGAACACATTCGCAGGCACCCGGACATCTGGGTATTGAGCTTCCGCTTCGTCTACGGCTTGCGCACGGTCATGCCGGTGGCCATCGGGTTGTCGGGCTATCCGCCGGGCCGCTACCTGCTGCTCAACGGCATTGGCGCGGCGATCTGGGCCGCCGCATTGGCGGCGGCCGCGTACCATTTCGGCGCGGTGCTCGAAGGCATGCTCGGCAGTGTGAAGAAGTACGAACTCTGGGTACTCGGCGCCCTGCTGGTCCTGGGCTTCGTGCTATGGCTGCGCCGGCGCTTCAAGAATGCCCGCCTGGCCAAGCAGGTCTACGCCGACGAGCAAGCCATGAAGGCCGAACGAACAAAAATCGAAGGCCCTACGACGCCAATCGAGTAATGCGGTTTCTGCAACAGTAGAGACCGATGCCGCTCAACAGGCTGTAACTGAGCAGGCCGACCCAGCCCACCGCGCTGGCCGGCCACAACCCCACCATCGGGGCCAGCCATACCAATGGCAGATTCGACGCCAGCCGCGCCCACTCCAGCTTCAACGCCCACGGGCGATTCTCCAGGGCCACGCCCAGCACAAACAGACCGAACGCCACCGCCCCCCAACCCAACATCAGGGCGGCGACCGGCAGCTTCGGCTCAAGATTCATCAAGTAGCTGCCCAGCGCGACGTAGGCGCAGAACTGCAACAAGACGTAGAGCTGCTGACGTCCGTCCAGCGGCACCTCGAATTTGCGGAACTGGTTCAGGTCCGGCTTGTTCATCGGGTATTTGGCCGCCACGTCCGCCGGGCGCCAGCCGGTGCGCATGAACCAGATCCGCAGCTTGTCCCAGGTGCTTTCGGTACGCCGTGCATCTGCCCACAACTGCGCGTAGAACTGCACGTTTGCCCACACAGGATTCCAGCTCGCCAGCGGCGTGGTCACACCGAAAATCACTGGCTCGTTGTCGTCTTCTTCCTGGAACGAGCCGAACAGACGGTCCCAAATAATGAACACGCCGCCGTAGTTGCGATCCATGTAGAGAGCATTCTGTGCATGGTGAGCCCGATGATTGGACGGCGTGACAAAGAACCATTCGAACCAGCCAAGCTTGGGAATGTGCCGGGTGTGCACCCAGAACTGGTAGAGCAGGTTCAGCGCCGCGACGCTGACGAACATCAGCAGCGGCACGCCGAATACCGCCATCGGCAGATAGAAGATCCAGCTCAGCAGGAATCCGGTACTGGTCTGGCGCAACGCCGTGGACAGGTTGTAGTCCTCACTCTGGTGATGCACCGAATGGGCGGCCCAGAGGATGTTGCGCTCGTGGCCCATGCGGTGCAGCCAGTAGTAGCAGAAGTCATAGAAGACAAAAGCGAACACCCAGACCCACACACTGTCGACCGACAGTTCGAACAGCGCCAGGTACTTGAGGGCGAACGCGTAGGTCACCAGCCCCACGCCTTTGGTCAGCAGCCCCGTGGTGGTCGACAGCACGCCGGTGCTGATGCTGTTGATCGCGTCCGCCACCCGATAATTACTGACCCCGCGCCAACGGTCGGCCAGCAGTTCGACGGCGATCAGCACAAAGAAAAACGGCACCGCATACAGAATGAAGTCCATGACGCGCCCTGACCGGAATCTTGAGGACAGATGCTATGTGTAGCCGTGAATTAACCCTATGGCAACGAGTGACAAATTAGTGGACATTTAACGCCATGAATCTGGAGAAAAGCCCATGAGCAAAAAAGTTGCAGTGATCCTTTCCGGTTGTGGCGTGTACGACGGCGCCGAGCTCCACGAGAGCGTCATCACCCTGCTGCGCCTGGACCAGCGCGGTGCCCAGGTGCAGTGTTTCGCACCGAACATCGCGCAGTTGCATGTGATCAATCACCTGACTGGCGAAGAAATGCCTGAATCGCGCAACGTGCTGGTGGAATCGGCACGGATAGCCCGGGGCAACATCAAGGATATCCGTGACGCGAACGTCGATGAGTTCGATGCGCTGATCGTGCCCGGCGGCTTCGGCTCGGCCAAGAACCTGTCCAACTTCGCCATCGAAGGCGCTGGCTGCACCGTTCAACCGGATGTCCTGGCACTGACCGAAGCCTTTGCCGAGGCCGGCAAGCCGGTGGGGTTGATGTGTATCTCACCTGCCCTGGCGGCAAAGATCTACGGCCCCGGCGTCACCTGCACCATCGGCAATGACACCGACACCGCTGCCGCGATGAACAAAATGGGCGCCACCCATGCCGATTGCGCGGTCAGTGACATCGTCGAGGACAAGGCACGCAAACTGGTGAGCACACCGGCTTACATGCTGGCGCAATCGATCAGTGAAGCGGCGTCGGGGATCAACAAGCTGGTCGACCGGGTATTGGAACTGACCCACGAAGACGACGCGTAAAAACAAGATCAAAAGATCGCAGCCTGCGGCAGCTCCTACAAGGGGGCGGTGTATACCTGTAGGAGCTGCCGCAGGCTGCGATCTGTTCAGACGTTGCGGGATAACCTGGTCAAAATCCGGTCCAGCGCATTGGCAAACGCCTGCTTCTCACGGTCGCCGAACGGCGCTGGCCCCCCACCCATTTGCCCCTGTTCGCGCAAATCGGTGAACAGGTTGCGCACCGCCAGCCGTTCTCCCATGTTCTGCGCATCAAACTCCTTGCCCCGCGGATCGAGCGCCGCCACGCCCTTCTTCACCAGACGATCGGCCAGCGGCACATCGCTGCAAATCACCAGCTCACCGGGCACCGCGTGTTCCACCAGATAATCGTCCGCCGCATCCGGACCGCTCGGCACCACGATCAACTTGACCAGTGCCAGCCCCGGCTTGGTCTGCGGCTGTCCGGCCACCAGCACCACTTCGAACTGGCGCTTGAGGGCGAACTTCACCACCAGATCCTTGGCTGCCCGCGAAAGTGAGCGAAGCGAATGCCTTTTAAGAAACCTGCACCCGCTGCTTCTCAACCACCCGGCTACGGCCATACAACACGACAATCGCAATGATCGCCACAGCCTGGGCACTCAGCGAATACGCATCGGCATGGATCCCCAACCATTCAAAGTCAAAGAACGGCACCGGTCGAGTGCCGAAGATCCCGGCTTCTTGCAGCGCTTTCACGCCATGCCCGGCAAACACCACCGACAAGGCGCACAAAAGACCGGCGTTGATGCTGAAGAACAGCGCCAGCGGCAGCTTCGCCGAACCGCGCAAAATCACCCAGGCCAGGCCGACCAGCAGCACCAGCGCCGTGGCCCCACCGGCCAGCACCGCGTTATGCCCCGCCGGACCTGCCTGCAACCACAGGGTTTCGTAGAACAGAATCACTTCGAACAGTTCGCGATACACCGAGAAAAACGCCAGGGTCGCAAAGCCGAAACGCCCACCGCCACCCACCAGGCTGGTCTTGATGTAATCCTGCCAGGCCGCCGCGTGACGACGGTCATGCATCCACACACCCAGCCACAACACCATGACACTGGCAAACAACGCCGTCGCGCCTTCCAGCAATTCGCGCTGCGAACCGCTGACATCGATCACATAGGCTGCCAGCGCCCAGGTACCCAGCCCCGCCAGAAACGCCAACCCCCAACCGGCGTTGACACTGCGCACCGCCGCCTGTTGACCCGTGTTGCGCAGGAAAGCCAGGATCGCCGCCAGCACCAGAATCGCTTCCAGACCTTCACGCAGCAGAATCAGCAGGCCGGAAATGTAACTCAGCGACCAGCTCAAACCCTCGTTGCCCAACAGGCCGGCCGATGCCTTCAACTTGGCCTTGGCGACGTTCAGGCGCTGCTCGACCTCGCTCACCGGCAGGCCATCTTGCAACGACTGACGGTAGGCCATCAGGGATTTTTCAGTGTCTTTACGTACGTTGGCGTCAATGTTATCCAGCGAGCTCTCAACCAGCTCGAAGCCTTCCAGATACGCCGCTACGGATAAGTCATAAGCCTGATCATGCTCACCGGCACGATACGCCGCGATGCTCTTGTCCAGAGTGGCTGCGGTGTAGTCGAGCAGTTGCGCCGGGCCACGCTTGACCTGCGGCGGTTGCGCCCGCTGGGCACGGAAGGTCGCGGCGGCTTGCGGGCCTTCGGCGGCCTGTACTTCGGCCGGGGTCTGACGAGCCAGGTCGGCGATGTCGTAGGTCTTTTCAGCCTTGGCCGTCGTCGGGTCAACACTGAAGCTGGCGATATAGGTGGCCAAGTCCCAACGCTGACGATCATCCAGTTGATCGGCAAAGGCCGGCATGTCAGTCCCTTCGACGCCCAAGCCCAAGGTACTGTAGATCGCGTAGAGGCTCAGTCGATCCAGTCGTGTGGTGTCACGCAGATTGGAAGGCGGTGGCGTCATGCCGACGCCCGCCGGGCCCTCGCCGGCCCCTGTATCGCCATGGCAGACCGAGCAATGCTGAGCGTACAGCGGCGCGCCACGCGCCGGGTCCGGCGTAATGACCGGGGCCTGGCTGACTTCATAGGCCACGGCCAGCTTTGCACCGAGTTGCCGGGCCTGGCGAGTGACATCAGCACCGTCCTGACGGGCGCCGATGGAATTGCCCAGCGCGGTCAGGTTTTGCTCCAGCGCGGCTTTTTCCGGTTTGGCCGGCATGGCCGCCATCAGGCTTCCCAGCGTCTTGACCGACTCTTGCTGCGCGCGAAATCCGGCCTGGTCCGTGATGCTGCCCGCCTGCACCGTGGCCGGGTAATCCGCGCCGATGTAATCGAGCAAGTGCAGCGCCTGCGGCGCACCTTCGGCAGGGGCGGCCAGCAGTTGAACGCTGCACGCCGCGAACAGCGGCAGCAGCAACCAAGCCAGCAAACGGGAGGGGGCAATCATGAATGAATCTCAGTTGGAAAAACGAAGTTACATATTGTTAACGCCCAACGGGTTTCGCTCAAGCATTGTCGGGACTTCCGGTGAAATCACGGGTTCTCCAAGGTATTGATACACCAATGAAAAAGGCGACCTCATGGGTCGCCTTCCTGGATTTCCGCGAGCTTAGATCGCAGCTTTGCGCAGCGTCGCCATGAATGCTGCCGCACCGATGAACAGTCCGGCAAAGGTCCGATTCATGCGTTTTTGCTGTTTCGGTGTGCGCAGCAGACGCAGCACCCTGGACGCCAGACCGGTGTAGCCAGCCATGACGATCAAGTCGACGCAGATCATGGTCACGCCGATCACCAGATACTGAATCAGCAGTGGAGCATGGGGGTCGATGAACTGCGGCAACACCGCCAGCATGAACACCAGCGCCTTGGGGTTACTGATGTTCACCAGAAAACCACGGAACACTAGGGCCAGAGGCTTGCCGATCTGACGCACAGCCGCGTCATCGCTCATATCGCTGGGCAGCGCACGCCATTGCTTGATCGCGAGGTAGACCAGGTACGCCACGCCGAACCATTTGATCGCATAGAAGGCTGTGGCCGACGCCGTCAGAATCGCGCCCACACCGGCGCCGACAATGGCGATCTGCACTGCAAGGCCCAATTGCAGACCCAGGGCGTTCCAGTAGCCGCGCCAGAATCCGTATTGCAGACCGCTGGACATCGACGCAATGGCGCCGGCACCGGGGGACAGGCTGATCACCCAGCAGGCGGCAAAAAAAGCCAGCCATGTTTGAAGCTCCATTTCACACCTCGACTCAGACTCATGACAGATGTCTAAGCTAATGCGGCTTTGATTGGATGACTACCGATTTTTTACAGGACATGGCGACTGCCAACAGCCAAAAGCAAAGATCTTGAACTGGCTTACTACTTTTCAAACCCGCTGGAAGGAAACACATCCGTGCCGCGCCAGCGCCGAACAGAACGCTGGAAGAACAGACTATTAGGCACTTGCACCATGGCGCTGCCAGTGCCGAGTTCTTCGGCCTCGATCAGCGTGGTGTAAAGCAGATTGATCGCCACCACCCGACCTTTGACACCGGGCTTGTCAGTGGTGTCCACCAGCTCGACCACGTCACCGATGCGGAACGGGCCGACGGTAAAGATCAGGATCGCGCACAGCAGGTTCGACAGCACGCTCCACATGGCGAAAAACGCCACCGCCGCGACCGCGACAAAACCGGATAACGCGGTCCAGAGCACCGTGGCCGAAACCCCGAGGCGCTCCAGCACGAAAATCAACGCACTGCCCATGATCAGCCAGCGCAGGCCCCCGCGCAGCGGCATCAGCAACTGCGGCGGAAACGGGTAGCGCTCACCGAGACGAGTCAGGCATTTGGCAACAAAGCGCTGGGCGAAGTAACCGGCGAGCAGGATCAGCAGGATTTGCACGCCAAGCCAGATCGGCTCGACCCACACCGCCGGCAACGGCAGCTTGAAGGCGTCCATCAGGACAGCGCCTCCAGCTCCGCCTGCATGCTTTCCAGCAATTCCAGGGCTTCCATCCACGCTTCTTCCAGTTGCGCCTCACGCACCTTCAGTTTGGCCTGTTCGGCCAGCAGATCACGCAAGTCGTTCTTGCGTGCCGGTTCGTAGATTTCACTGTCGCCGAGGCTGGCATCGATTTTCGCCAGCTTCTCGTGGAGCTTGCCCAGCTCGGTTTCAAGCTTGTCAGCTTCACGCTTGTGCGGTGCCAGTTGCTGGCGCAACGCAGCAGCGGCCTGACGCTGGGCTTTCTTGTCGGTCTTGTCCGGGTTGACTGGGGTGTTGCTGACCGGTGCATTGCGCTGACGGTAGTCCACCAGCCAACGGGTGTAGTCCTCCAGGTCGCCATCGAACTCTTCGACCTTGCCGTCCGCCACCAGATAGAAATTGTCGGTGGTGCTTTTGAGCAAATGCCGGTCGTGGGAGACCACCAGTACCGCACCACTGAATTCCTGCAGGGCCATGGTCAGCGCCAGACGCATTTCCAGGTCCAGGTGGTTGGTCGGTTCGTCGAGCAGCAGCAGGTTCGGCCGGTCCCAGGCAATCAATGCCAAAGCCAGGCGCGCCTTCTCGCCACCAGAGAAATTCAACACCGGCTCGTCGATTCGTGCGCCGCGGAAGTCGAAGCCGCCGAGGAAGTCGCGCAAGGTCTGCTCGCGCTCGGTCGGTGCCAGACGCTGCAAGTGCAGCAACGGGCTGGCCTTGGAATCCAGAGAATCGAGTTGATGCTGGGCGAAGTAACCGACCACGGTGTTCTCGCCACGGGTCAAGCGCCCGGCCAATGGCGAGAGCTCACCGGCGAGGTTCTTGATTAAAGTCGATTTACCAGCGCCGTTAGGTCCGAGCAGACCGATCCGCGCACCCGGGGTCAGTTGCAGCTTGACCTTCTCCAACACGGCTTTGTCGCCGTAACCCAGACGGGCATCGGACAGGTCGATCAGCGGGCTGGAGATTTTCTGTGATTCACGGAAGACAAAATCGAACGGCGAGTCGACGTGGGCCGCGGTCAGCTCTTCCATCCGCTCCAGTGCCTTGATCCGGCTCTGGGCCTGACGGGCCTTGGTGGCCTGGGCCTTGAAGCGGGCGATGTAGCTTTCCATGTGCGCACGTTGCACCTGCTGCTTCTCGTAGGCCTGCTGTTGCTGGGCCAGACGTTCGGCACGGGCGCGCTCGAAGGCGCTGTAGCCACCGCGGTACAGGGTGATCTTGCGCTGATCGACGTGGGCCACGTGATCGACCACGGCATCGAGGAAGTCGCGGTCGTGGGAGATCAGCATCAGGGTGCCCGGATAGCTCTTGAGCCATTCCTCAAGCCAGATGATGGCGTCGAGGTCCAGGTGGTTGGTCGGTTCGTCGAGCAGCAGCAGGTCCGATGGGCACATCAAGGCCTGCGCCAGGTTCAGACGCATCCGCCAGCCACCGGAGAAATCCCCGACCTGACGATCCATCTGCTCATTGGTGAACCCGAGACCGGCCAGCAACTTGCGCGCCCGGGCATCGGCGGTGTAACCGTCGGCGCTGTCGAGTTCGGAGTGCAGGCGGGCCTGTGCGGCACCGTCATGGGTCGCTTCGGCTGCCGCCAGGTCGCGTTGCACCTGGCGCAGGCGCAGGTCGCCATCGAGCACGTAGTCGACCGCCAGGCGTTCGAGGGTGTCGACCTCCTGGCGCATGTGGGCGATACGCCAGTCGGCCGGCAGGAAGCAATCACCCGAGTCCGGGTGCAGTTCGCCCCGAAGCAAGGCGAACAGGCTCGATTTGCCGGCGCCATTGGCACCGATGAGGCCGGCTTTCTGGCCGGCGTGCAGCGTCAGCTCGGCGTCTTCTAGCAGACGTTGCGGGCCACGCTGTAAAGTCAGGTTCTGAAGTCGAATCATAATGGCGGCGGAGTCTACCAGCTTCGCTCGCAACTGGCGCGAGTAGCACTATGTCCTCTGACCTGTGGAGCTTTTCCCTGACCATTTACGCCCGCCCGGGCGTTGAGCAGGCATGCCTGCAATTGCAGTCGGCGGGAGTCAATGTGTGCCTGTTGCTGTGCTGTGCGTGGCTGGGACAGCGAGGTGTGGCCTGCGATGAACAGCGCTTGCAGCAACTGCGTAGCGTGGCCGTCGCCTGGGAAGCCGATGTCGTGCGGCCGTTACGGGCCTTGCGTACGCAATGGAAAACCGCAGCCTCGGAAGACGCCGGATTGCATACCCTGCGTGAACAAGTGAAGGCACTGGAGCTGGAAGCCGAACGGCATCTGTTGTTGCGGCTGGAGAGAGCGGCGCAGAGTTGGCCGCAAAATGCCGAGACCGATCTACCGGCCTGGCTGGAAGGTGCGGCGGCTGAGGCCGCCCACCTGCACCGCGACGCGCTGCATCAGCTGCGCGTCGCGGTAACCGGCACTTAGGAAGCGCTGGTTGGGGTGGTTACAGCGCTCGAAGTTGCGGCAGGCGTTGGCGCTGGCGCGGTTGTCGAGGGAGGTGCTGCTGGAGCAGCCGGAGCGACTGGCTTGGCAACCGATGCTGTGGCTGGCTTGGCGGCAACCGGTTTTTTCACCGCAGGTTTGGCCGCTGGTTTTGCAGCTGCCGGTTTGGCAGCGGCTGGTTTTGCGGTAGCTGGTTTTGCGGCTGGTTTTGCAGCCGCTTTTACCGCAGGTTTTGCAGCCGGCTTGGCTGCTGTTTTGGCTGCTGGTTTTGCAGCGACAGGTTTTGCAGCCGGCTTGGCAGCAGGTTTCGCAGCAGCGGTACGGGCAGCGGGTTTAGCGGCTGGTTTTGCAGCCGGTTTTGCAGCGGCGGTTCTAGTCACCGCTGGTTTGGCAGCAGCGGCTTTTGCAGCGGCAGGTCGTGCAGCGGCTGGTTTGGCAGCCGTGGTTTTAGCTGCAGGTTTTGCGGCGCTGGCAGCAGCCGGTTTTCTCGCAGCCGGTTTGGCTGCGGCAGTTTTCGCTACTGGTTTGGCAGCTGCCGGTTTTGCAGCAGCAGGCCTGGCCGGTGCTTTTGCAGCAGCCGGTTTGGCAGCGGCTTTCTTCGCAGGTGCCGCAGCAGGTTTGGCTGCACGCAGGGACAACGCCTTGCCGACAGCCTCTTGTACACGACCGACGCCCTGGGCCAGTTTCAGGCTTTCCTGAGCATCGCGCTTGAGTTGCAGAATGTAGCCGCGGGTTTCCGATTGACGATCCTTGAGGGCATCGAGCAGCTCTTCAAGGTCGACCACTGCGTCCTTGGCCTTGGCTTGTGCCTTGGCTTTTCCGGCTGCCGCAGCGTCCTGCAATTTGGTGCGGGATTTGTGCAGTTTTTCTTGCGCTTTTCCGCGCTGCTTTTCCAGTTTGGCGAGCAGTTTTTCAGCATCAGCCAAGGCTTCGGAACAAGCGGTTTCCAGATGCTCGAGCAGGCTGCTCGAGAGTTGTTGGAGCAGGTGCAATGGAGTGTTTACTGGCTTCTTGGTGGCCGACATGGTTTACCTCCTGGCTGAAGTGAGTGCGGCTCATACTAGACCTCTGCTGCAACCGCCGCTAGGGCATGTTGACACTATCGAAAGCCCCGCGTTGCAAAGGATCGAAAAACTTCTGCCTCGACGCAAAAGCAGCTCACCGTTGCGTGCATTCTCACTGGCATAATCGCCCGCAATTCAGGTCGGAGAGTGCCCATGTCGCGCTACCTTTTTTTATCGCTGTGCGTGTTTTTTTCGGTGGCCCAGTCCGCCGAAAAAACGCAGGAAAATGAAGCCCGTGATCTCGCTTACAGCCTGGGCGCAAGCCTTGGCGAACGCTTGCACCAGGAGGCTCCCGACCTGCAACTTAAGGCACTGGTCGAAGGATTGCAGCAGGCCTATCAGGGCAAACCGCTGGCGCTGAAGGACGAGCAGATCCAGCAGATATTGACCGAGCATGAAGCCCGGATCGCCATGCAGTCAGCCGAGCCGCAAAGCGAAATGGCGCTGGAAAAGGAACAGCGTTTTCTCGCCACAGAAAAAGCCAGGCCCGGCGTGCGCGAACTGGCTGATGGCGTGCTGCTGAAGGAGTTGACGCCAGGCACTGGTGCCAAGGCCGGACCGAACGGCAAAGTGCAGGTGCTGTACATCGGTCGCTTGCCCGATGGCACGGTGTTCGATCAGAACAGCCAGCCACAATGGTTCAGTCTCGACAGCGTGATCGCCGGATGGCGCAGCGCAATGCAAAACATGCCGGTCGGGGCGAAATGGCGACTGGTGATTCCATCGGCCCAAGCCTATGGCGCCGACGGTGCCGGCGACGTGATCGCACCGTTCACCCCATTGGTGTTCGAGGTTGAATTGCGTGGCGCAACCAACTGACAGTGGAAATGAAAAACGGCGTGCCTTGGCACGCCGTTTCGGGGTCTTGCAGGAAGTGCTTCAGGCCTGAACCGAATCGACTTCCTTGTGGGCTGTGTGCAGCACTTCGATCAGGCAGTCTTCCAGTTCGAAGCGTTCGTGCAACAGGCCACCCAGTTCCTTGAACTTCTGCGCAACGCATTTGCCTTCGTCGCAAAGGTCATTGAACGCAAGCAGCTTTTCAGTGATGACATCGATGCGCGGGTAGATGGTCTCGGCGAGCTCCAGTCCACGCTTGTCGTTGAAGGCCTTGGCCTCCCCCGTCAGCTGTTCGTAGATCTCGAAATGCCCGGCCGATACATAATCGACCAGCACGCCGCAGAACTCCTGCAATGGCTTGCGATTCGTGGACAGTGCCTCTGGATCGGCACCGAGCTTGTCGTATGCATCGATCAGCTCTTTGCGCTCCTGCAACCAGCGATCGATCAGCAGGTGCACTCCACCCCAGCGTTCCTGAGCATTCTGACAACTTTCGAGCATGGTGATCTCTCTTCCCTTGTGGGTCAGCTGCTCAATGCCCGTCGCCCTCTTGTTACGTCGGGGGCGATTTCAGGCAGAGCGTCATCGAGCAACATAATTCCAATGACACGTGCGGGCCAGATTATGCCCGCGCGACACTGGCTTCAAGGTACGCAGGCGATAAAGTTCATACAAGTGTTTAATCGCCCGCAAAGGCCCGGTGCGACGACTCGCCGCTGAGTGGTCGCTGATAGCGGGCCCAGACCAGTCGCAACGACTGGTAAACGGCCAGAATCATCATCGCGACGAAGAACAGCAGGCTCCACTCGGTGAGACTCAGATCGAACAGTGTCCAGGAAATTTCCACACAATCGGCAGCGCCCTTGAACATTTGCTGTACGACGGATAGCCACGGAGAACTGGCCAACACGTCCGCCAGATCGGTCGAGCACGCCGCTGCCTGTTCCATCGGAATGCTTTGCAGCAGGACCTGTCGCCACGCCGTGACAGTGCCGGCGAGGCTGCAACAAAGACTGAGCAGCCAATACAGAACGTTTCCGATGCGACCGGGGCCATGGACCGAAGCCAACAGGCAGACACCGGCAAAGAGCGCCATGCAAAACCGTTGCAACAGACACAATCCACAAGGCCGCAGGCCGACTGCATATTCCAGGTAGTAGGAAACGCCCATCGCCAGAGCGCCCGCAATGAAAGCCATGAAAAACAAGGAGCGTGAGCAGGCCAAAGACATGGCTTTTCCGTAAAAGTAGTGACAGACCATTACGGTAGAGGAAAGCGCGACAGCCTTACAAGGCAAGTGCCCACAGAGACTTCAGCACGAGTGTAGGGAAATCCCGACGCAGGCGAGAGGATAAAATGTAGTCCTCTGTAGGATTTTTCCTGCGACGAGATGCGGCAACTGAATTTCAACTGATCATCGCACTGCGGCGAGGGCGATCACTCCTTCGCCGCAGGTCATCGCCCAGACGCCGAAACCTGACGCCAGCGAACGGGTCAAGCGCGGACTGGCACTGGCAGAGGGGCCGCGAGCAAGCGTTCATCCAATAACCCCAGGCCTTCCTGAAACAGCTGGTTGCTGCGTTCGGTATCGCCCATCTGCGCCAGCAAGCGTGCCAGTTCCGCACAGGCTTCCGGATTGCGTTGTACACGCAGGCTGCTTTCCAGATAGTCCCGGGCCTTGCCCCACAAACTGTTTTGCAGACATAGACGACCCAGTGTCAGTAGCAGGCCAGGATCGGCCGGATGGTCCTTGAGCCAGCCTTCGGCGGCCTGCAACTGGCGGGCCGGATCATTGCCGCGAACCAGTCCGTAGAGTCGTGCCAGATGACTGTCGTAGCTGCGTTTTAGGGCAGTACGCAGCACTTCTTCGGCCTCGACCTGAGCCCCCAATTGCCGCAGTTGTTCGGCATACGCGAGCACCAGTTGCGGCTCCTGACGCTGTGCCGAGGTCAGTTGTTGCCAGGCACGTTCAAGCGATTGCTGCCCCACCGTTCCGTCTTCTTCCCGTTGCGCTGCCAGGGACAGGTTCGCCCCCCAGGCCCGACGCTCCAGCTCGGCGAGCTCGGCCGCCGGCAGGATTTTGTCTTTGCGCAGCTCTGGCAGCAGGCGAATCAATGCCGACCAGTCACCACGCTGCTGAAGCAGGCGCTGCAACTGGCGCAGGGTCTGTGCGTTATGAGGATGGCGTTCACGCATCGCTTGCAGGGTGGTGAGGGCGCCTTCGGTATCACCGCGATCGGTCTGCAACTGGGCGTGGTTCAAGGCGATTGCCAACTCGGCCTGAGGCTGACGCTCCAGGGCGCGCTCCAGCAAGTTGTCGCTTTCTTCGTAATGGCCTTGTTCGTTCGCGGCACGGGCCGCACCGAGGTAGTAAAGCAGCGGCTGGCGCTCGGCTTCAGCGGCCCGATGCAAGTGACGTTGGGCACTGGCCCAGCGACCCTCGGCCAGGTCCAGTTGACCGTGTTCGATCGCCACCTGCACCCGACGACTGCGGTTACGCCGCGACCACGGATTGACCACGCCACTGGAAGCCATCACCAGTTCGACCAGCGACTTGATGCCCCAGATCACCAGCCAGAGCACAGCCACCAGCGCCAAGGTAGCCCACAGGCTCGACTCATAGCGGAAGGTCTTGTAGGCAATCAGCACATAGCCGGAGTGTTCGGCAATCGCCAGCCCGAGCGCAGCGGCAGCGGCGATCACGAGGAACACGATCACATAGAGGCGTCTCATGGCGTAGCCTCCGGCGCGGCGTTCGCGGCAGGCCTGGCCATTGGCTTGACCGAATCCTCGGCGTTGACGTTACGCCGTTCCAGATACCCTTGCACCGCGCTCAGGGTGCCGGTCATATCTGGCGTGACTACGGTGACAGGTTGCTTGCTCAACTCGGCCACCTGCTCAAGCATCACTTTGCTTTGTGCATTGTCCGGGTTGAAGTTGCCCTTGAGGATGTCCCGCGCTTCGTCCAGCACTTGGGAGTAAACCGCCGCCTGGCCATTGAGTGCGGCCCACTGCGCTTGCTCCAGCGCCAGGCTCAGGGCCAGGCGTACCTGACTCAGGCTCTGGCCGGCCAGCAATGGACGAACGTTTTTGTCAGCATTGAAGTCGATACGGATGTAGCGCGAAATCTGATCCCACCATTGCGCCCAGCGACTGGCGCCGTCGCCATCGGCGGTCAGGCCCAGCAACGAATCCCCACGGTCCTTGTACTCCGGCGCCAGCTCGGTGAGACTGGCCACTTGATCGCGCAATGCGCCCAGACGCAGAAACAGCCCGGTGCGATCCGGTTGCTCGGTACTGCGCAAGGCAATCAGGGTCCTGGCCACCTGCTCGCGAGCAGCAAAGGCGCCCGGGTCGTTCTGCTCGCGCAGAATCTCGTCGGCACCCTGGACCAGTGCCTGGGCGCTGCTGATGTCCTGCAAGGCAGACAGTCGCAGGCTGGCCAGACGCAGCAGATGCTCGGCCTCGGCCAGACGCCAGTCCTTGCGACTGGCGCCGAGTATGGTTTCCAGGCGCTGGTTCAACCGCTGCTGATCACCTTGCAACTGAATCACCAGACGGCTACGTGCTTCCAGTTCATCGGCGGGAGGTAATTGCGCCAGGCGTGCACTCAGGCGCTCCTCATTGAGCTTGAGGTTTTGCGTCTGGTCATTCAGCGCCTGCATCTGGCTCAGTTGCTGCTGATTATTGGCTTGCAGGTGACGCACCTGCCAGACACCCCAACCGCCCACCGCGACACCGGCCGCACCCAACAGCAGCGCAATGATTGCCAGACCATTGCCTCGACGCTGCCCGGCAGCAGGTGGCGGCGGTGGCGTCGGCATTTCATCAACAGGAGCATCAACAGGTGCATCGAGCACCCGTCGCGAGTCATCTTTAGGCAAGGCTGTTTCGCTCACGTATCCATCCTTTGCATTAGAAAACGGGTACGGGATGCTCCCGTAACGCCGTCAGCAAGGCCGCGGCACTCGCGCCGCGACAATCCACAACTGTTTTGGCCCCGGCGGCACGCGCCAGCTCGGCAACCCTGGGGCTTGGTACAAACAACGGCAACTGCGCCAACTGCGGCCAGGCGTCGCCGGCCAATTGATGCAGGTGCTCAAAACCTTGTCCACTGCTGACCACCAGCCCGTTCAGGCGTTCCGCCTGGATCCGTTCCGGCAGTGCTGTCGGCGGGTAAATCGGCAATGCCCGGCGGTACAGTTCCAGATACTCGACACTAGCACCAAGCTCACGCAAACGCTCCGCCAGCAACTCGCGCCCGCCCTCCCCGCGCAGGATCAACACTCGTGCATCGGGATGTGCGATTGCCTCGCGTAGTCGGGATAATTCGAGCAAGGCTTCACTGTCATCGCCTTCTGCCGGGAAGCTCACGTCCAATCCGTGATCCTCGAGGATCTGCGCAGTCGCCGCGCCGACGCTGAACCACTTCACACCGGGCGGCGTTGGCCAATACCGCTCGAGCAGATCGACGCCGATCCGGGCGGCCGGCTTGCTGACCACAATGACCGCGCAGAACTGATCCAGCGCCAGAATCGCCTGGCGCATTGTGTCAGTGACCGCAATCGGCATGATGTCCAAAAGCGGCAGACTGTTACTGAATATCCCCTGCTCAGCCAAAAGACTGCTCAGCGCCGCCGACTCATCGGCGGGACGCGTCAGCAGCAAGCGCCAGCCGATCACTCGTGACCAGCCTCGCCATAGACCGCTTTGAGAATGGCGTCGGCACCCTGGCTGAGAAGGTCTTCGGCCACCTGCACCCCCAGCGCTTCGGCATCGCCGCGAGGAGCGCGGGCCTCTGCGCTGAGCAGCAGACCACCCTTTGGATCGCCCACCAGACCGCGCAACCACAGCTGCTCACCTTCCAGTACGGCGTAGCAGGCAATCGGCACCTGGCAGCCGCCATTGAGGTGCTTGTTGAGAGAACGTTCGGCGGTCACGCGGGTGGCGGTGTCCTGATGATGCAGGGGCGCCAGCAGAGCATGGATTTCACGGTCGGCGCTGCGGCATTCGATACCCACCGCGCCCTGACCACCGGCTGGAAGGCTGTCGTCGACACTGATGGCCGAGGTGATGCGATCTTCAAATCCCAGGCGTATCAGGCCGGCAGAGGCGAGGATGATGGCGTCGTATTCGCCGGCATCGAGCTTGGCCAGGCGCGTATTGACGTTGCCGCGCAGGAAACGGATTTCCAGGTCCGGGCGACGGGTCAGCAATTGAGCCTGGCGGCGCAGGCTGGAGGTGCCGACGATGCTGCCCTGGGGCAACTCATCCAGGCTGGCATAGGTGTTGGAAACGAACGCATCGCGCGGGTCTTCCCGCTCGCAGATGCAGAACAGGCCAAGGCCTTCGGGGAAGTCCATCGGCACGTCCTTCATGGAGTGCACGGCGATGTCGGCTTCATTGTCCAGCAACGCGGTTTCGAGTTCCTTGACGAACAGGCCCTTGCCACCGATTTTCGACAGCGGTGAGTCAAGCAGCTTGTCACCACGACTGACCATGGGGACGAGAGTGACCAGCAGGCCCGGATGCGCCGCTTCAAGACGGGCTTTGACGTATTCGGCCTGCCACAGGGCGAGAGCGCTTTTGCGGGTGGCGATGCGGATCTGACGAGAGGACATGGATCAATCCGTACTGAATAGATACGGCGGATAATAACATCTCAGCCAAATTCACTTTGACTTGTATCAGATACTACTCGGCCTCCCTGGCCCCGGATGTCCGGCAATCGGGTGTGAAATTCGCCTGCAAACAGCTGTTTAAAGCTGTTGCATCATTTTGCGCACGCCAGCCACATGGCGTCGACTGACGATCAGCGCATCACCGTTGAGACCTTTGAGAAACAGCTGAAAATGTCCCAAGGGGGTGCGCTGCAGTCGCTCGATACGCTCGCGGGCGACCAGTGCATTGCGATGGATGCGCACGAAGCGGTCACCGAATTCGTCCTCGAGGGCCTTGAGCGGCTCATCGAGCAGCACTTCGCCGCCTTCGTGGCGCAAGGTCACGTATTTGTGGTCGGCAATGAAGTACACCACCTGATCCAGCGGAATCAGCTCAATCCCTTTACGGGTCCGGGCGCTGATATGGCTACGCGGGCCGCTGCCGCTTTCGGCAGCAGGACGGGTCAGGGCGGCGAGCTGGGAACGATTGGGGCGCTCGGCTCTCTTTAATGCGTCATGTAATTGTTCAGTTCTCACAGGTTTCACCAGATAGCCTACGGCGCTGGCCTGTAAGGCTTCCACGGTAAATTCATCGGGCCCGGCGCAGAACACCACGGCGGGAGGGGTTTCACGCTCGCACAATCGCGCAGCCACTTGCAGGCCATCGAGGCCGGGCATGCGGATATCAAGCAGCACGATATCCGGTTTGTGGCTGTCGATCAGTGCCAACGCCTCTTCGCCATTCGTGGCACTAGGCTCCATGACACTGTATCCCTCGAGTTCGCCAACCATTCGGCTCAGGCGCTCGCGGGCCAAGGGTTCGTCATCAACGATCAGGACATTCATATTGCGCTGGATTCCTGCGTGAGTCTCGCACAAGGATAGCGTAGACAGGTGAAGTGACGTCCGTCACCGCGATCCACGCTAAGACTAGCGCGAGCGTCAAAAAGTGCCGTTGGTCCGGCGGCTAAATTTTCATCTGCCGGGCGATTGGCGGCCCAGGCCCGCATTGGCGATACATCGCCACAGGGTTTGCTGTTACGCAATCTGAACACCCCTCTCTTTTTATAATCAGCGGCTGCAACGAAAAGTGCGCTGATCCTACTGTCCAACTGTAGACGGTTGCCGGGACGATACAGCTCAATTGGAAAATATCCTTCCGCAAAAATGTGCGGGGCTTACCCAAGCCTGCACTCATCCCCAAAAAAACCTGTCGACCAGTGTCAGCGACAGGATTGGCAACCCTGTTATTATCCGCGCCAGCGTTCCACGCCTTCCTACTTCAAGCCGATACGAGCGAATTCATGAGCACTGACAAGACCAATCAGTCCTGGGGCGGCCGCTTCAGTGAACCCGTCGACGCCTTCGTCGCCCGCTTCACCGCCTCCGTCACCTTCGACCAGCGCCTGTATCGCCACGACATCATGGGCTCGATTGCCCACGCCACCATGCTGGCCAAGGTCGGCGTGCTGACCGATGCCGAGCGCGACAGCATCATCGATGGCCTGAAGACCATCCAGGGTGAAATCGAGGCCGGCCAGTTCGACTGGCGCATCGACCTTGAAGACGTCCACATGAACATCGAGGCGCGGCTGACCGACCGCATCGGCGTGACCGGTAAAAAACTGCACACCGGTCGCAGCCGTAACGATCAGGTCGCCACCGACATCCGTCTGTGGCTGCGTGACGAGATCGACCTGATCCTGGCCGAAATCACCCGCCTGCAAAAAGGCCTGCTGGAGCAGGCCGAGCGCGAAGCCGCCAGCATCATGCCGGGGTTCACCCACCTGCAGACTGCACAGCCAGTGACGTTCGGGCACCACATGCTGGCCTGGTTCGAGATGCTCAGCCGCGACTACGAACGCCTGGTCGACTGCCGCAAGCGCACCAACCGCATGCCGCTGGGCAGCGCCGCACTGGCCGGCACCACCTACCCGATTGATCGCGAGTACACCGCCCAACTGCTGGGTTTCGACGCGGTTGGCGGCAATTCGCTGGATAACGTCTCCGATCGCGATTTCGCCATCGAATTCTGTTCGGCCGCCAGCATCGCGATGATGCACCTGTCGCGCTTCTCCGAAGAGCTGGTGCTGTGGACCAGCGCACAGTTCCAGTTCATCGATCTGCCCGACCGTTTCTGCACTGGCAGCTCGATCATGCCGCAAAAGAAAAACCCGGACGTGCCGGAGCTCGTGCGTGGCAAGACCGGGCGCGTATTCGGTGCGCTGATGGGCCTGCTGACCCTGATGAAAGGCCAGCCTCTGGCCTACAACAAGGACAACCAGGAAGACAAGGAACCGCTGTTCGACGCCGCCGACACCCTGCGCGACTCGCTGCGGGCCTTTGCCGACATGGTGCCGGCGATCAAGCCCAAGCACGCGATGATGCGCGAAGCGGCGCTGCGCGGGTTCTCCACCGCCACCGACCTGGCCGACTATCTGGTGCGTCGCGGCCTGCCATTCCGTGACTGCCACGAAATCGTCGGTCATGCCGTGAAGTACGGTGTGGACAGCGGCAAGGACCTGGCGGAAATGAGCCTGGAAGAGCTGCGCAAGTTCAGCGACCAGATCGATCAGGACGTGTTCGCCGTGCTGACCCTCGAAGGCTCGGTCAATGCCCGTAACCACATCGGCGGTACCGCGCCGGCGCAGGTGAAGGCTGCCGTGGTTCGCGGTCAGGCGTTGCTCGCCAGCCGCTAAAAGCTTCGCGAGCAGGCTCGCTCCCACAGGGCTCGGTGTATGAACACGATCTTATGTGGGAGCGAGCCTGCTCGCGATGACTGACTTCAAAACACTACAAAACCTACTTTTTGGACGCGATCATCTCCAGAAACGCGGGCATCGCCACGTCCTTGTCCTTTGCGATCCGCTGCACATGCGGATTCTGCTCCAGACGCTCCAACAGCGCCCTGGCTGCCGGCATCTCAGCCAGCAGATCAATATCGAACAGCTTCTGTGCCACGGCACAGGCCAGTGGCACGCCGTACAAGAAATACAGATCAGCCACACTCAGACTGTCACCCGCCACATAAGGGGCGAATTTGCCGTGCCTTGCCAGGGAGGCAAACCCCTGTAGCAACTCAGCCTTGCTCTTTTCCTTAATCGCCTCCGGCACCGTCATGCCAAAAAATGCCTCCGGGAAGCAGGCACGCGCCGGCAGTTCGATGTAAAGCTCGATTTCCTTGGCCAACGCCAGCACCTGCGCGCGCTCGAACGGCTCATTCGGCAGCAGCGGCTTGCCCTTTTGGGCTTGTTCGATGTACTCGAGAATCACACTGGTTTCGTTGATGTAGCCCTGCTCGACACCCAGCACCGGAACCTTGCCCCGCGGGCTGATCGCCAATGACTCCGGGGTCTGGGTCGGGACGAACATGACCTCCTCGAACGGCAGGCCTTTTTCCAGCAACGCCAGTTTGACCATGTTGTAGTAGTTGCTGACACAAAATCCATAAAGTTTAAAAATCACAAAGCCTCCAAGCCGTGTGGGGTGGGCGGTGTCTGTTTATAGAACGCTCAAGGCGTTCCTGCCAGCAGCATCATGCAGATAAATGCAGGTAAACTGACCACCTTTCCCTGAGGAGCCTGCCATGAGCGAGCTGAACGATATCGACAACGACGAAGAAGAGTTCGCCGAAAGCACCCTGATCCAGGCCATCGAAAACCAGATCGAAAGCGACAACCCGCCAGCGGCCAAGGCGACGTTCAACAAGCTGACACTGGTGGGTTACGAGCGGGAAGAAATCCTCAACTTGATGGCTCACGTTCTGGCGGTAGAAATCGACGCGATCCTCGAAGAAGACCGCCCGTTCGACACCCAATGGTACGAAGCCGCGCTGCGCGCATTGCCTGAGTTGCCGCCGGAAAAGCAGTAAGCCCACGCCCTCCCTGTAGGAGCAGCCGGTCGACGCTCGATTGCTCGCGAAAAACCCGAGAGCGCCACGGGGTATCAGGTTTCCAGCGTCATCGTTGACGACCTTCGCGAGCAAGCTCGCTCCTACAGAGAAAAAAACCCTGTCGCGGGCACTGGACATGCCGGACAAGCGGGTTCACCTTAGGGGCGCTGTCGTCCAATTCCTAGAAAGTCTGGAGTCCTTATGTCGCTTACCCCTGAGTTGGTTGCCGAACTGGAAGTCCTCGCACTCTTCAACCTGGACAGTTCCCAGGAAGGCCTGAAAATTCATCAGACCGCTGCCCCGAAACACATTGCCGCCGCCAAACGCCTCTTTGAAAAAGAACTGACCGACCAGCCTGATGGCGGTTACCTGACCAGCCTGGGTCGTGACGCCGCGCAAAATGTGCAATCCGTGCTGACCATTCTTAACGCCGAAGTAACAGCCTGAATTCTGCCGCATCGCCCACGGAGACCCCGATCCAGGGATTTCCGCGGGCACACTCCCCTGATTTCTGTCTCCATCCGATAGAAATCTGACGCCAGAAAAAAATCCGCTTAAAGGCCCTCGCCTCAAGGCGCTAAACTGCCCCTCATCCGAAGAGCCCCACGTCCGAGCCCTGCGAGCCGGTTTGAGCTGAAATGACCCGCAACCATGAAATCCGCCCCGATCTGGACGAGGGAATCGACCGCAAGGTTCTCAGCCAGTTGCGCGCACGCTTTCTGAAACTCAACGAAGGACGCATGGCTCGTGCCATGGAAGGGTTGTCGACCCGCCAGCAAGGGGTCCTGACCTTGCTGCCGTTGTTTTTCCACGTGAACCATCCGCTGTTGCCCGGCTACGTATGCGGCAGTACGCCGGCCGGGCTGTCGAATTTCGAACCGGATGCCAATGTCCTCGCTGAAGCCCAGCGCCTGACCCGATCGTTTTCCTACAAACCGCGCCACGGCAGCAACCCGCCCCGGCCGATTCACGGACTGTTCCTGATGGGCAGCCTCGGCACCCTGGCTCAGGCCGACCAGAGCGACATGGATGTGTGGGTCTGCCATGGGCCGGACCTGACCGAGAACGAACTCGCCGAACTGCACAAAAAATGCCAGTTGCTGGAAATCTGGGCCGCCAGCCAGGGTGCCGAGGCGCACTTCTTTCTGATCGACCCGACCCGTTTCGTCCGGGGCGAGCGCGATACCCAGCTGAGTTCGGAAGATTGTGGCACCACCCAGCACTACCTGTTGCTGGACGAGTTTTACCGCACTGCGATCTGGCTGGCCGGACGTACACCGATCTGGTGGCTGGTGCCGGTCTACGAAGAGTCGAGCTACGACCGCTACACCCATACCTTGATCTCCAAACGCTTCATCCGCACCGATGAAACCCTCGACCTCGGCAATCTGGCCTTCATCCCGCCCGGTGAATTTATCGGCGCCGGGCTCTGGCAGTTGTTCAAGGGCATCGAGTCACCCTACAAGTCGGTACTCAAGCTGTTGCTGACTGAGGTTTACGCCAGTGAACACCCAAGGGTTCATTGCCTGAGCCTGCGCTTCAAACAAGCGGTATTCGCCAACCGGCTCGACCTCGACGAACTGGACCCGTATGTCGTGGTGTACCGGCGCATCGAGGAATACCTGGTCGCCCGCAACGAACCGGAACGGCTGGAGCTGGTGCGTCGCGCGCTGTACCTGAAGGTCAATCGCAAACTCACCGGCAGCAGCCGCACCCACAGCTGGCAACGCTCTTTGCTCGAGCGCCTGGCCCGCGAATGGCACTGGGACCAGCGCCAACTGGCCCTGCTCGATAGCCGCAGTCAGTGGAAAGTCCGCCAGGTCAGCTCCGAGCGGCGGGCGCTGGTCAATGAGCTGAACTACAGCTACCGCTTCCTCACCCAGTTTGCCCGTCACGAACAAACGGTCAGCCGCATCAACAAACGCGACCTGAGTGTCCTCGGCCGTCGCCTGTACGCCGCGTTCGAGCGCAAGGCCGGCAAAGTCGAGCTCATCAACCCCGGTATCGCCCCGGACCTGGCTGAAGACACCCTGACGCTGGTGCACGCACCGAACAGGAAAGAACCGGGGCAAAGCCAGTGGCGCCTGTACAACGGCAACCTGACGGCGCTGGAGTGGGAACATTTCGCGCCGATCAAACGCAGCCGCCACTTGCTGGAACTGCTGACCTGGTGTCACCGTAACGGAGTGATCGACAGCAGTACCCGCCTGGCCCTGCACCCCGGTACCAGCGACTTGAGCGAATTCGAACTGTTCAACTTGCTTGGCAGCCTGCAACAGACCATCGCCCTGCCCTTGCCCACCGTCGCCGAAGAACCGCTGCTGCGCGCCAGCGTGCCGAGTGAAGTGCTGATTCTGGTGAATGTCGGCATCGATCCGCTCAAGCACCATCGCGACCTGAACATCCTGATGACGACCGAGCGCACCGATTCCCTGAGCTACGCCGGCGTCCGGGAAAACCTGGTGCTGACCCTGGACCAGGTCACGCTCAACAGCTGGAATGAAGTGCTGGTCGGTCGCTACGACGGCCCCCACGCCCTGCTCGAGTGCATCCGCGATTACCTCAACAACCTGCCGGCCGGGCCACATCAGCCGAAGCTGCGGGTACGTTGCTTCTGCCATAACCGCGCGCAGTTCATCGCCCAACGAGTGGAAGAAATCCTCGATACCGCGCAGAACCTGCTGTTGAGCCGGCTCAATCATCGCTACCTGATCCAGGTCCAGCAGCACTACCACGTGCTGGAGTTGGTGCCGGGCCAGGTCCAGCACGTCGCACTGGCCACTCTACCGGCGCTGGTCGATTACCTGGGCGAGGAAATGGCCAGCTACAGCCCGTTGCACCTGGACCCGAAGGCACTGGAAGACCACGACCTCGCGCTGTTCCTGCCGACGGGCCAGCCGGACTGCATACAAGTGTTCTATCGGGTCAACGAAAATCAGGCCGATCTGTACGTGCTCGATGAACTCAATGCCCTGTGGCAGCAACGCCTGCCCTGGCACGATGAGCAAAGCCTGCTGATGCCGCTACAGCGTTTCCTGCAATCGATCCAGTACCGTCGCGATACCCTGTTGCCAATGGATGCTGCCCACCCCTTGAACCTCGACACCCTGTATTGCCAGTTGCTGCCGTCAGGCCCTGGCCGGGCGCGCCGTATCGAAGCCCGGCCGGCACCGCAGACACCGGTGAACAGGGCGTTCTACGACGTGCAGGCGATCATCGGCAAAGCCGCACCGGGTCAGGTGCAGGTCGCGCTGTATTGCAATCAACGGGAGTTTTCCGAGTTGGAGCATGGCGACCAGCTGTTCAGCGTGGTCGCCCGGGAAATCGTCGGGCAGCGCCGTGAGACCGAACGCTACCGCTGCTACATCACCGACCTCGACCTGTCAGGCCTGCTGGGCGAAGGTCAGAGTTCCACCCATCTGTACCTGCGCTATAAGGCTGACCTGGAGCACGCATTGAATGAGGCGCTCGATCAGGTCTGAGGGGGGTGTCACTCGGGGAACGCGCCGCCATTGGCCGGCTGCGATTCGACTTCCAGCAGCGTCAGCTTCAGGGTCTTGCCGCCCGGAGCCGGCCAATCGATATGCTGGCCAACCTTCAGGCCGAGCAGCGCGCTGCCCACCGGCGCCAGGATCGAGACCTTGCCTTCGTCGGCATTCGCATCCTTGGGGTACACCAGGGTCAGGTGGTAGTCCTTGCCACTGCCTTCTTCACGGCAATGCACACGGGAATTCATCGTCACGACATCCGCCGGCACTTCATCGTGGCCGACCACGGTATCGGCGCGATCCAGTTCGGTTTGCAGCGCAATAACGCCCGGCAGCGTCTCGTCCAGGCTATCGATCAGACGCTCCAGACGCTGGACGTCCAGACGGGTAAGGGTGATGGAAGGTGCGGTCATGATCTGGGCAGACTCCTTTCTTCTGCACGAAAAAAGCAAAACCCCGCCAGAAAAAGGCGGGGTTTTCACAAGCCTCGGTGGGATGAGGTGTTTCTGGACACTATCACAGCTCAAAAAATATACAAGCCGCCACACGGCGGCGTAGGAGCTGCCGCTGGCTGCGATCTTTTGATCTTGCTCTTCGGCAATCTTCAGAGCTGCCAAAAGATCGCAGCCTTCGGCAGCTCCTACAGAGCGCCAGCCTTGCGATTCGAAGCCTGCGCGCAAATCACGCGCCGACGATCGTCATCGGCCGAACGCCACTCACGAATATCTTCGACATGGCGGAAGCAGCCCAGACAGACTTTCTGCTCATCCAGCCGGCAAACTCCGCTGCACGGCGACGGCACCGCCGGGCTGACATTGCTGTAGAGCGGCTTGGGCGCACGGACAGGCGCAGGCTGGGTCACGATCTCACAGGCCTTCGAAATCGAGCTCGACACTGGCCTGTTGCTTGACGATACGCTCGAGCATTTCACCCAACTGCTCTTCACTCTTGTCGCACATCCAGCGCTCGCTTTCTTCGTCGTAGTCGAAGTGGAAACCGCCGGAAACCGCTGCCAGCCACAGTTGGCGCAGCGGCTCCTGGCGACTGAAGATCAACTGGCTACCGTTTTCGAACTTGACGGTCAGCACACCGGCCGAGCTTTCGAGGTCGATGTCCAGGTCGCTGTCGTCAAAGATGTCCTCCAGGGTTTGCTGGGTGGCATCGACCAGGTCATGGAAACGCGCTTCGGACAAACTCATTACGGCAACCTCAAAAAGTGTCTGATCAGGCTCAAGCGCCGCAAGATACGACCGAGCCCTGTCGATTGCAAAGGATAACGACCAAGTGGCCATCTGTGGGAGCGAGCCTGCTCGCGAATGCGGACTGACATTCAACATTGATGTCGACTGACACGACGCCTTCGCGAGCAGGCTCGCTCCCACAATGGATTGCATATGTTTCCGGCATCGGGACAAGCCCCGCCGGACGGGCGGTCCGTTGCATAGGCAAGCTGCCGGGTGGCCGGTATACTCCGGCGCAATTAATGCATTTTCAAGGATTTCGCCATGAAGCGCCTGATCTCTTCCCTTGCTGCGCTCCTCGCGGTTGCCTGTCTTGTGTCGGCCTGCGGTCAAAAAGGCCCGCTGTACCTGCCCGATGAAGACCAGGACCCTGTCGAGCAAGCCAAGTCGTCGCAGCAGCAGCCTGCTTCCAAAGCACACAAGCACGACGTCTACCAATAATAAGGGAACCTCATGGACGCTTTTAACTACCGTGACGGTGAACTGTTCGCGGAAGGTGTTGCCCTGTCTGCCATCGCCGAGCGCTTTGGTACACCAACCTACGTTTACTCCCGTGCACACATCGAAGCCCAATACCTGGCTTACGCCGATGCACTGGCCGGCATGCCGCACCTGGTGTGCTTTGCTGTAAAGGCCAACTCCAACCTGGGCGTACTGAATGTCCTGGCGCGTCTGGGCGCCGGTTTCGACATCGTCTCCCGTGGCGAACTGGAACGCGTACTGGCCGCTGGCGGCAGCGCCGACAAGATCGTGTTCTCCGGTGTCGGCAAGACCCGTGACGACATGCGTCGCGCCCTGGAAGTCGGCGTGCACTGCTTCAACGTCGAATCCACCGACGAGCTGGAACGCCTGCAAGTGGTCGCCGCCGAACTGGGCGTTCGCGCGCCGATTTCGCTGCGCGTGAACCCGGACGTCGATGCCGGCACCCACCCGTACATTTCCACCGGTCTCAAAGAGAACAAGTTCGGCATCGCCATCGCCGACGCCGAAGACGTGTACGTGCGTGCCGCGCAACTGCCGAACCTGGAAGTGGTCGGCGTCGATTGCCACATCGGCTCGCAACTGACCACCCTGCCTCCGTTCATCGACGCTCTCGACCGCCTGCTGGGCCTGGTCGACCGCCTCGGCGATTGTGGCATCTACCTGCGCCACATCGATCTCGGTGGTGGCCTGGGCGTGCGATACAAGGACGAGGAGCCGCCACTGGCTGCCGACTACATCAAGGCCGTACGCGAGCGTCTCGACGGTCGTGACCTGGCGCTGGTGTTCGAGCCGGGCCGCTTCATCGTGGCCAACGCTGGCGTGCTGTTGACCCAGGTCGAGTACCTCAAGCACACCGAGCACAAAGACTTCGCCATCGTCGACGCCGCCATGAACGACCTGATCCGCCCGGCGCTGTATCAAGCCTGGATGGACGTCACTGCCGTGCGCCCGCGCGCCTCTGCTGCTCGCGCCTACGACATCGTCGGCCCGATCTGCGAGACCGGCGACTTCCTGGCCAAGGATCGTCAACTTGCACTGGAAGAAGGCGACCTGCTGGCCGTGCATTCGGCTGGTGCCTATGGGTTTGTCATGAGCTCCAACTACAACACCCGCGGCCGTACCGCTGAAGTGTTGGTGGACGGTGATCAGGCATTTGAAGTGCGTCGCCGTGAGACGGTAGCCGAGTTGTTTGCTGGCGAAAGCCTGCTGCCGGAGTAAAACCATGCTGCTGCGTTTTACCAAGATGCACGGCCTGGGCAATGACTTCATGGTCCTCGACCTGGTCAGCCAGCACGCACATATTCTGCCCAAGCACGCCAAACAATGGGGTGACCGGCACACTGGCATCGGTTTCGACCAGTTGCTGATCGTCGAGGCGCCGAGTAACCCGGACGTGGACTTCCGCTATCGGATCTTCAACTCCGACGGTTCCGAAGTGGAACAGTGCGGTAACGGTGCGCGCTGCTTCGCTCGCTTCGTACTGGACAAGCGCCTGACCGCAAAACGGCAGATCCGCGTCGAGACCAAAAGCGGCGTCATCGAACTGGACGTGCGAAACGACGGCCAGATCAGCGTCAACATGGGCGCCCCGCGCCTGGTGCCTGCGGATATTCCGTTCCATGCGCCGGAGCAGGCCAAGAGTTATCAGGTCGATGTCGACGGCACCCCGGTTGATCTGGCTGCCGTGTCCATGGGCAACCCCCATGCCGTGCTGCGGGTCAGCGATATCAACAATGCGCCGGTGCATGAACTGGGGCCGAAAATCGAACATCACCCGCGCTTCCCGGCACGGGTCAATGTCGGTTTTCTCCAGGTCATCGACCGGAGCCGCGCGCAGTTGCGCGTCTGGGAGCGTGGAGCCGGGGAAACCCAGGCCTGCGGAACCGGCGCCTGTGCCGCCGCAGTGGCCGCGATCAGCCAGGGGTGGATGGATTCGCCGCTATTGATCGATCTGCCTGGCGGGCGCTTGTCCATCGAATGGGCAGGCCCTGGCCAACCGGTGATGATGACCGGCCCGGCAGTGCGCGTATATGAAGGACAAGTGCGTCTTTGAGTGAGCGAAATCCATGACCGACAAGCCCCAGGTACCCGCACGACAAGCTGACGAATCACCGTCCGAAAGCCTGGAGGCGGCGGCTGTTGCCGCGTACCTGGAGGCTCATCCGGACTTCTTCGTCGAGCACGAAGAACTGCTCCCGTCCCTGCGTATTCCCCATCGACGCGGCGATACCGTGTCGCTGGTGGAACGTCAGATGACGATCCTGCGCGACCGCAACATTGAACTGCGTCATCGCCTGTCGCATTTGATGGACGTGGCCCGGGACAACGACCGGCTGTTCGACAAGACCCGTCGCCTGATCCTGGCGTTGATGGATGCCGCCAGCCTGGAAGACGTGGTGATGTGCGTCGAAGACAGCCTGCGTCAGGAGTTCCAGGTGCCCTTCGTCAGCCTCATCCTGCTTGGCGACAACGCCATGCCGGTCGGCCGCTGGGTCACCCACGTCGAAGCACAAGTGGCCATTGGCGGCCTGCTCTCGGAAGACAAAAGCGTCAGCGGCAGCCTGCGCGAGCACGAACTGGATTTCCTGTTCGGTGAAGAACAGCGCAAGCAGATTGGCTCCACCGCGGTCGTTGTCATCAGTCACCAAGGTATCCACGGCATCCTGGCCATCGCCAGCCGTGATCCGCAGCACTACAAAAGCTCGGTGGGCACCCTGTTCCTGAGCTACATCGCTGAAGTCATGGGTCGCGTGCTGCCACGGGTCAACAACTCCCTGCGCTCGGTACGCTGAACATGGAACGGCAACTGGACGCTTACTGCGAACACCTGCGCAGTGAGCGGCAGGTGTCGCCGCACACGCTATCGGCCTACCGCCGCGACCTCGATAAAGTGCTGGGCTGGTGCGTCAAACAGAACATCGGCAGCTGGGCGGCGCTGGACATCCAGCGCCTGCGCAGCCTGATTGCCCGCTTGCACGCCCAGGGCCAATCGTCCCGCAGCCTGGCGCGATTGCTGTCTGCCGTTCGCGGGCTCTATCATTACCTGAACCGCGAAGGTCTGTGCGACCACGATCCGGCCAATGGTCTTGCGCCGCCGAAAGGCGAACGCCGCCTGCCGAAAACCCTCGACACCGACCGCGCCCTGCAACTGCTTGAAGGCGGGGTTGAAGATGACTTTCTGGCACGTCGGGACCAGGCGATTCTGGAGTTGTTCTACTCCTCCGGGCTGCGTCTGTCGGAGCTGACGGGGCTCAATCTCGACCAGCTCGACCTGGCTGACGGTATGGTCCAGGTACTCGGCAAAGGCAGCAAGACCCGTCTGCTGCCGGTAGGAAAAAAGGCCCGCGAAGCCCTGGAACAGTGGCTGCCATTGCGGGCCATGGCCAATCCGGCGGACGATGCGGTGTTTGTCAGCCAACAAGGTCGCCGTCTCGGTCCGCGGGCGATCCAGGTGCGGGTCAAGGCTGCCGGCGAACGCGAATTGGGGCAAAACCTGCATCCGCACATGCTGCGGCACTCCTTCGCCAGCCATTTACTGGAGTCCTCCCAGGACCTGCGCGCGGTGCAGGAACTGCTCGGCCACTCGGACATCAAGACCACGCAGATCTACACCCACCTGGACTTCCAGCATCTTGCAGCGGTCTACGACAGCGCCCACCCACGGGCCAAACGCATGAAAGGCGACGATTCATGAGTATTCAATTGATCACCTTCGACCTCGACGACACCCTGTGGGACACCGCCCCCGTGATCGCCAGCGCCGAAACCGTTTTGCGTGAATGGCTGACCGAGCACGCGCCCAACCTTGGGGCAGTGCCGGTGGAGCATCTGTGGGCTATTCGCGAGCGTATATTAAGCAACGAGCCAAGCCTCAAGCACCGTATCAGCGCCCTGCGTCGGCGGGTGCTGTTCCATGCGCTGGAAGAGTCCGGTTACGGGCATGACGAGGCGTCGGATCTGGCGGACAAGAGTTTTGAAGTGTTTCTGCATGCTCGCCATCAGATCGATGTGTTTCCGGAGGTCGAACCGACCCTGGAAATCCTCGCCAACCATTACGCCCTCGGCGTGGTCACCAATGGCAATGCCGATGTGCGTCGGCTGGGGCTGGCGGACTACTTCAAGTTTGCGTTGTGTGCCGAAGACATCGGCATCGCAAAACCCGATGCGCGACTGTTCCAGGAGGCCTTGCAGCGCGGTGGCGCGACCGCTGAAACGGCGGTGCACATTGGCGATCATCCGGGCGATGACATTGCCGGTGCGCAACAGGCGGGAATGCGGGCGATCTGGTTCAATCCGGCGGGCAAGGTCTGGGAAGCCGATCGCTTGCCGGATGCGGAGATTCGCAGCCTGACTGATTTGCCGGCATTGCTGGCGCGGTGGAATACCCTTTAGTTTCGAGGTGATTTCACAAAGATCGCAACCTTCGGCAGCTCCTACAGAAATTTGCGTATACCTGTAGGAGCTGCCGAAGGCTGCGATCTTTTGCTTTTCCATGAGGCATGAAAAAGCCCGCGGCGACGGCGGGCTTTTCCAGCAAGCGGGTAGCAGGCTCAGATAGGCCGGCTGCCGTACTTGTTATCAGGCTTCTTGGGCGGATCGGCGACCACATTGGCCTCCACTTCCTGCACCTTGCCGCCCTTGGCCAAAAACTCCTCCATGGCCCGCGCGAGAGCATCGCGTTCCTTGTTCTTGGCTTCGACACTCGGTAGTTCATCGACCGATACCGCTGCCTTGGCTTTGCCTTTGGCGGTCGGAACCGGCGCATCACCGCCGTCGTCTTCAGCGACGTCTTCCGCCGCTGCTTCCAGACCTTCTTCGGTTTCGTCGTCGCCTACTTCGAGGTCGTCGTTTTCCAGATCATCGTCGCTCATGTTCTACCTCATGACTTGCGAAAAGCAGATTAGTTATAGCCCAGCTTTGCCCTCTGTCGAAGGCTGCCGGAAAAAAATCAACAGCCGCTGCTGACCAGCGGCTATGCCTCTTCACCGTGCACGGTGGCGAGGACTTTACGGGCACCGCCATGATCACGGTGCTCGCCCAGGTAAACGCCTTGCCAGGTCCCCAACGCCAGCCGGCCTGCCGAAATCGGCAAACTGAGCTGACAGCCAAGCACGCTGGCCTTGAAGTGCGCCGGGAGGTCGTCCAGGCCTTCGTCGTTATGCTCATAGCCGTCTTTTCCTTGTGGGATCAGACGATTGAAAAATCGTTCGAAGTCGCGACGTACCGCCGGATCGGCGTTCTCGTTGATGGTCAACGACGCCGAGGTATGCTGCAGCCACAAATGCAACAGACCGACACGACACGCCTTGAGTTCAGGAAGGCCGGCGAGTAACTCGTCCGTTACCAGATGAAAGCCCCGGGGCCTCGCCCGCAAGGTAATCAGAGTCTGTTGCCACATACAGTTCTCCGCACGTTCGGGGCGCATTCTAGCGCGCTCTGGGAAAAAACAAAGGCCCTAATACTCCTTCAATCCTGTAAGCCTTCGACCGCACAAAAACACCCGGTGCAAACATCGCAAAACCTGTAGGAAAAAACCTTTCAGCTCAGCTTTCAATGACAAATTCCAGACAAAAAAATGCCCGGCAAGCCGGGCAGGTTTTTTATGCGCTTGCTTACAAGTTGTAGCCGCGTTCGTTGTGAAGCGCCAGATCGATGCCGACCGCTTCTTCTTCTTCACTGATGCGCAGGCCCATGACCGCATCCAGCACCTTGAGGATGATGAATGTAGCGATCGCGGTGTAGATCACCGTGAAGCCCACGCCTTTGCACTGAATCCACACTTGTGCGGCGATGTCGGTGACGGTGCCGAAGCCGCCCAGGGACGGCGCAGCGAACACACCAGTCAGGATTGCGCCGAGGATACCGCCAATACCGTGTACGCCGAAGGCATCCAGGGAGTCGTCGTAGCCGAGTTTGCGTTTCAGGGTTGTCGCGCAGAAGAAGCACACCACGCCAGCCGCCAGACCGATCACCAGCGCGCCCATCGGGCCAACGGTGCCAGCAGCCGGGGTGATTGCCACCAGACCGGCAACCACGCCCGAAGCGATACCCAGTGCGCTAGGTTTGCCGTGGGTGACCCACTCGGCAAACATCCAGCCCAGCGCCGCAGCGGCGGTAGCGATTTGCGTCACCAGCATTGCCATGCCGGCGGTGCCGTTGGCCGCAGCGGCGGAACCGGCGTTGAAACCGAACCAGCCGACCCACAGCATGGCCGCGCCCATCAAGGTGTAACCGAGGTTGTGCGGCGCCATCGGCGTGGTCGGAAATCCTTTACGCTTGCCCAGCACCAGGCAGGCAACCAGACCGGCCACACCGGCGTTGATGTGCACCACCGTGCCACCGGCGAAGTCCAGAACACCCCAGTCCCACAACAGGCCGCCGTTACCGGACCAGACCATGTGCGCAATTGGCGCGTAAACCAGGGTGAACCACACGCCCATGAAAACCAGCATCGCGGAGAACTTCATCCGCTCGGCGAAAGCGCCGACGATCAATGCCGGGGTGATGATCGCGAAAGTCATCTGGAAGGTGACGAACACCGCCTCAGGGAACAGCGCCGCAGGCCCGGTCAGGCTGGCTGGCGTGATGCCGGCGAGGAATGCCTTGCCCATGCCGCCGACGAACGAGTTGAAGTTGACGACGCCCTGCTCCATGCCCGTGGTGTCGAACGCGATGCTGTAGCCATAAATGACCCACAGGATGCTGATCAGACCGGTAATGGCGAAGCACTGCATCATCACGGAAAGAATGTTTTTCGACCGAACCATGCCGCCGTAGAACAGCGCGAGGCCAGGAATGGTCATGAACAGCACCAAGGCTGTAGAGGTCATCATCCAGGCGGTATCGCCGGAGTTGAGGACGGGTGCCGCCACTTCGTCTGCCGCCAAGGCAAGGCTGGGCATTACGATGGACAACAGGGCTCCTAGCCCTGCGAATTTACGCAGAGTCATATTGTTTTCTCCTGGGGCGTTGGGTTTGTGGCGGCTTAGATAGCGTCGGTATCGGTTTCGCCGGTACGGATGCGAATCGCCTGTTCCAGATTGACCACGAAGATCTTGCCGTCACCGATCTTGCCGGTGTTGGCAGCCTTGGTGATGGCCTCGATTACCCGGTCCAGATCCTTGTCGTCGATGGCGACGTCAATCTTCACCTTGGGCAGGAAATCGACCACGTATTCCGCGCCGCGATACAGCTCGGTGTGACCCTTCTGCCGACCAAAGCCTTTGACTTCAGTGACGGTAATGCCCTGCACGCCGATCTCGGACAGCGACTCGCGTACGTCGTCCAGCTTGAACGGCTTGATGATGGCAGTGACTAGCTTCATGAAAACTCTCTCCCGAATTGGTGGACTTGCCCCAGGAAAACAAACCCGACTCAAGTCTAAGCGCAGTGCCTGTCTTTGTAACGCATCGTCGGCCCTTACCTGCCCGTCCGACGCCCCTCACGAAACACTCCCCCGCTTCGCTTGGCGCACTGCGTTCGTCACAGGGACTGCATCAGTGCATGGGTCATCAGGGTCTAAGCAGAAAGCTTGCCATCTCCACAAAAACTATCGTTTTCAAGCCTTTACCCGCAGATGACTGCTACTTCGCAACAACACTCGACGCGATACGCACAACAACGGTGCGACACCGTCCGTCCCCATGCGCGAAAAGCGTGCATCCCTTGCCCGCGCAAATGACTATAGACACTGCGTGATACACTGCCCGGCATTGTTTCCAGGACATTGCCCATGCTCGCGCCAAAAGACTTCCTCGACGCCCTCACCGGCACCGCCTCCCGCCTTTTCAGCGGCGACACGCCTCTGCCGAAAGCTGAAATAGAAAGCCAGTTCAAAATGCTGCTGCAGAGCGGCTTCAGCAAACTGGACCTGGTGAGCCGGGAAGAATTCGATAGTCAGATGGTTGTGTTGGCGCGCACCCGGGCTCGGCTGGAGAGCCTTGAAGCGAAAGTCGCCGAGCTGGAAGCGAAGCTCAATCCACCGACCGAATAAATTCTGATGTGAAATGCAGTCCCCCTGTGGGAGCGAGCCTGCTCGCGATTGAAGGTCGGAACGACCTTGCACTTCACCTGTAGGAGCTGCCGAAGGCTGCGATCTTTTGATCTTCAGCCCCGCAACAATCCCGGCAACGTCCTACAAACATCACACCGCCGTCCGATTGCGTCGCTAAGCCCCGGTTCCTAAGCTCATCTCGGCTGAATATTCAGCACTGGGTTTGGCGACCCGGATAGCATGTGACGCATCGCAACCACGTTCGATACTGGGCATTATTCCCTTCTCGAATTATGGCGGCTGGGCGTGGGAGACCTTCGGGTCTGCCGGTTTTCGCATGCACCGGTTCGCCAACCCGCGCACAGCTGCCACCCTTTTCGTTTGGCGACGATCAGCGGCAGTTTCCTTCATGCGAATTTGGGTACTGCTCGATGGACAAAAATTATCTAATACCTCACGTCTTCACCCGCCACAAACTCCACCTCCACGCTCTCCTAATACAAAACCAACCCTGGTTCAGCGCCCGCGACCTAGGGCGACTGCTACGCATCTACCTCAACGACCGCCAAGTCCGAAAACTCGACCCCGACCAATACCAAACCGCTAAAACCCTATTCCACGGACACATCGAAAACACCCTGCTGATCAGCGAATCCGGTGTCTACGCCTTGCTGGTCTATCACTACTGCCCCGAATACAGAGCCCTGCGTGAATGGCTCACCCACGAAGTCGTCCCCGCCCTCAGAGATTCCCAGCTACCAACCACAACCGAACGCCCGATTCTGAGCCTGCTGAACTGGCCGGAAATGTCGTTGAGCCTGCTGCACTGGAACAACCAGCCGTGGATTCGGTTGCAGGATGTGCCGCAGATGATGACAGAGCGGGAGCAGACAAGACGCCCGGTAAAACCGTGGTGGAAGCGGGCTTCACTCGTCTTGCAGTCGCTTTGAATATTTAGTGTTCAACCACGCTCGATCTGGGCTGAGCGCAACTCGTAGGTCGATTGCAGATTCAGCCAGAACTCGGGCGTGGTGTTCAGGTTGATGGATAGCTTTTGCGCCAGACCAACACTGACACCGCTCCGCCGATTCACAACATCGCTTATTTCCGCCTCCGGCTCGTTCAACGAGCGAGCCAGAGCATCGGTTGTAACGCCCAGCGGCTTCAAAAACTCCTCGCGGAGAATTTCGCCAGGATGAATCGGGCGCATCCCATTCCTGTTCATTCACGCCTCCCAAGGCTGCATTCAGCGAGATCATAAGCAGCAACCTTCATCCGGCAAGACCATCCACGCTCTTTCACAGACGTCCTTCATCTTTCTCGGCAGGGTCCTACAAAAAGCGGCGCTCCGGCCTGATTTATTGACTCGCACCCGTTCCTCTACGCTTCTTTCCTTGATCTTCGATAGATAAGGTGTGCATGAGCCCAAAAAAGCGAATGGCGAAGCTATTACAAATTGCTGAGTTTCACGCGGAAGCACGTCGTTTGGCTGGAAATTTATCGGCCAATCAACGACGTTTTATTGAAGTCGGCTTCGCGTGTGGTAAAGAACTTGAGCCAAGTGGTTGGTTGGCCGGTGGCGCCCTGGTTCGTAACCGTAATATCCCGTGAAAGTTTGCCCGCATAACCACTCCATCAATTCCCTATCCCCGTCTACCCTTCAAAAACCCGCAGGAAGCGGCCCCCGTTTAGCTCAAGGAACGACCATGTCCCTCTCCATCGTACACAGCCGCGCCCAGGTCGGCGTGGAGGCGCCAGCCGTCACCGTTGAAGTCCACTTGGCCAATGGTTTGCCATCGCTGACCATGGTCGGCCTGCCCGAGGCGGCAGTGAAGGAAAGCAAGGACCGGGTGCGCAGTGCGATCATCAATTCCGGGCTGCAATTTCCGGCGCGACGCATCACCTTGAATCTGGCCCCGGCGGATTTGCCCAAGGATGGCGGGCGGTTCGACCTAGCGATTGCCCTGGGGATTCTCTCGGCCAGCGTACAGGTGCCGACGCTGACACTGGATGACGTGGAGTGCCTGGGGGAGCTGGCGCTTTCCGGTGCAGTGCGACCGGTCCGCGGGGTGCTGCCGGCGGCATTGGCGGCGCGCAAGGCCGAGCGCTGGTTGATGGTGCCGCAGGCGAATGCCGAGGAGGCCTGCCTGGCGTCGGGGTTGAAGGTCATCGCAGTGGACCATCTGCTGCAGGCAGTGGCGCATTTCAATGGGCACACACCCATCGAGCCTTACGTTTCCAATGGTTTGCTCCACGCCAGCAAACCCTATCCCGACTTGAACGAAGTTCAGGGGCAAATGGCAGCCAAACGCGCACTGCTGATTGCGGCAGCGGGTGCACATAACCTGCTGTTCAGCGGGCCACCGGGCACAGGCAAGACGCTATTGGCGAGCCGATTGCCAGGGCTGCTGCCACCCCTGGCCGAGAACGAAGCACTGGAAGTCGCAGCGATTCAATCCGTCGCCAGTTGTGTGCCACTGAGCCATTGGCCACAGCGCCCCTTCCGACAACCACACCATTCCGCCTCAGGACCGGCACTGGTGGGCGGCGGTTCGAAACCGCAACCCGGTGAAATCACCCTCGCTCACCATGGCGTGCTGTTCCTCGATGAACTCCCGGAATTTGATCGCAAGGTACTGGAGGTACTGAGAGAGCCACTCGAATCCGGTCACATCGTGATTTCCCGCGCCAAGGACCGCGTACGCTTCCCGGCGCGCTTTCAACTGGTCGCCGCGATGAATCCCTGCCCCTGTGGATATCTTGGTGAACCGAGCGGCCGTTGCTCCTGTACACCGGACATGGTTCAGCGCTATCGCAACAAATTGTCGGGGCCACTGCTGGATCGTATTGATCTGCACCTGACGGTTGCTCGCGAAGCCACGGCGTTAAATCCTGCGTTAAAACCCGGTGACGACACTGCCACCGCCGCCGAGTTGGTTGCCAATGCACGAGAACGGCAACAAAAGCGCCAAGGCTGTGCCAATGCCTTTCTCGACTTGCCGAGCCTGCGCAGACACTGCAAGTTATCCACAACAGACGAAACCTGGCTGGAGACGGCGTGTGAACGACTGACCTTGTCACTGCGAGCGGCCCATCGACTGCTCAAAGTAGCGCGCACTCTTGCGGACCTTGAACAAGTCGATGAGATCAGACGCGAGCACTTGGCCGAAGCGCTGCAATATCGGCCAACAAGCCAGTAGCTCAAATTTGTAAGTTTTTTTCGACCAATAAGCGGCTTTTCGAAAAGATGGCGAAAATCAACCCTTGGTAAGGTCAACCAACGGTGTCTGCCGCACCTCAGTCTCCCGCCCACCTTGAATCTCGCTCACCTGCTTCAACGCCTTATCCACAGCCGCCTTATCCGCCAGCAAGCTGTAGCTGATACGGAACTGCTTCTGCTCCTTGGGCGCAATCGTCGGCACCAGGTTCAGTGGCCGCTGATACCGGCGGTTGTAGGAAAAACTCGTGCCTGGCTCCAGCCCCGTGACATAGCCCTGCCCTTGGGTATCGGTGTTTTTCCACAGGGAGAACACTGGCAGTGTTTGAGTGTTGAAACCGACCGAGACGCCCAGGCTGCCGGCCTTGTTATGCAGGACGGTCAATGTATCGCCCTTGGCATCGGCGTACGGCACTACGTTGTAAACCGTTTCGTCGTAGTCCTTGGTCGGTGCGCGATAGGTTTGCCAGTCTGGCAAATCGCTTTTGGCTTTATCGTTGAACGGCGACACCTGTTTCACCGGCGCGGCGAAGCGGGCGCCCTGCTCCAGGAATGGGGTGCTGAAGTTGCTGTGATACAGCGCCTGGTATTCTTTCGGATAGTCGCCGTTGTTGGTCAGGGTGTCGTTGAGGGCGAACGCTACGCTGCCGGGCTCGGTGACCAGTTCGGTCGCGACCGAGAAGTCGACTTTCTTGAAAGCCTGCTCTTTCAGCTCGCCGCGCAGGCTAATGGCATACGGCGGTTTTTCATCGATGTGCAGGGTGACTTTGTTGGCCGGGATATTGGCAGCGCGACCGTGCAGGGTCAGCAGTTCGCCATTGTCGATGCCGGGGTGGCCGACCCATTCGTAGCCGCAGCGGGTGACCAGTTCATTGAAGCCTTCCAGCCAGCCCAGGCCACCACGGCCGTTGAGCTCGATGAAGGACGGATTGACCACTTCCTTGACTGGCGAATCCCAACCCATGCGCACGTTACCGACCGAGGCCTGCAGGACGTTCATGCCGCGAGTTGGAACTACCGAAAGTTTCATCGTGCCGTTATCGATGTCGACGATGCTGACACCTTCCTGCCGACCGCCGTGCAAGGTGCGCAGGGTCACGCTGAAAGGTTTGCCGGTTTTTACGCCGAGCTGCTGGCTGGTGATTTGCCAGTTCTGGGCGGCTTTGTCGGTGTCGAGCAGGACGTAATCCCAGGCCAGGGCTTGGGAGGCAGCGGACAGTGCGCTGAGGGCAACGAAGAGTTTGAGTGGGGTCATGGCAATAGCCTTTCTTGGAGTTGTGCCATTTTTATAGACCTGAAGAAACGTTTCAGCAAGCAGAAAAGTCGAGACACCGGTGGCAAATGCCAAGAAAGACAATTGACCCGCAGATGTGGGACAAACGGGATTTGAGTCGACCCCATCAATTCAGCCCAGGCGCTCGACATCCGGTAACTCCATGGCCCGGACCTCGCCTTGCAGGAAATCGCTGAGGCGACGCAAACGCTCACCGCCGGGGCGGGTTTTCGGCCAGACCAGGTAATAACTCTCACCACTGGCGACGGCGGTCGGCCACGGCAAACTCAGACGTCCCTGCGCAACATCCTCCGCCACCATCAGCAAATCGCCCATGGACACGCCGTAACCTCGAGCGGCAGCGATCATGCCCAGCTCCAGCGTATCGAACACTTGCCCGCCCTTGAGCGAGACTCGATCGGTCAGGCCCATGCGCTCCAGCCAGTTGCGCCAGTCACGGCGGTCCGGTGTCGGATGCAACAGCTCGGCACTGGCCAGACGCGCAACGTCCCACGGTTGATCCTTCAGAAGATTCGGCGCGCCCACCGGAATCAGCTCTTCGGGGAACAGGAAAGTTGACTCCCAGTCCGGTGGAAAATGCCCATTGCTGAGGATGACAGCGCAGTCAAAGGGTTCGTGGTTGAAGTCCACCGTATCGATGTCCATCCAGGCGCTGGTCAATTGCACTTCGTTCCCCGGTCGCAGGTGCCGGAAACGACTGAGCCGCGCCAACAGCCAACGCATGGTCAGGGTCGACGGGGCTTTCATGCGCAGGATGTCGTCCTCGGCGCGCAAGGTATTGCAGGCACGCTCAAGGGCAGTGAAGCCTTCGCGTATGCCGGGCAGGATCAGCCGCGCCGACTCGGTCAGTTGCAGGTTGCGCCCGCTGCGATGAAACAACCGACAGGCGAAATGCTCTTCGAGCGTACGAATGTGTCGGCTGACTGCACTTTGAGTGATCGACAGTTCTTCGGCGGCGCGAGTAAACGAGCTATGCCGTGCCGCCGCTTCGAATGCTCGAAGGGCATACAAGGGAGGAAGACGACGGGACATCAGGAAAGCTCCTACAGCGCGATTGCTTCAACTTATCGGAAACTCTCTCACATGAGTTTTAATCATGCCACCCATCCTTTTTATCCCTTTGTGCAAACCCCGCAGAGCGCCGAGAATCGACGCTTCCTGTTTTCTCTGACAATCGAGCGTGATGATCATGCAGCATCCAGCACGTACTGAACTCCGGGCCATTCTGCGGCTGGCGGGGCCGCTGATTGCCTCGCAGTTGGCGCACATGCTGATGGTCCTCACCGACACACTGATGATGGCGCGCCTGAGTCCCGAGGCGCTGGCCGGTGGTGGGCTCGGTGCGGCGACCTATTCGTTCGTGTCGATCTTCTGCATCGGCGTGATCGCGGCGGTCGGCACACTGGTGGCGATCCGTCAGGGTGCCGGCGATATTGTCGGGGCTACCCGGCTTACCCAGGCCGGGTTGTGGCTGGCATGGCTGATGGCGCTGGCCGCCGGTTTGCTGCTGTGGAACCTCAAACCAGTGCTGCTGCTGTTCGGCCAGACCGAAAGCAACGTCCAGATGGCCGGGCAGTTTTTGATCTTCCTGCCGTTCGCCCTGCCCGGCTACCTGAGCTTCATGGCCCTGCGCGGGTTCACCAGCGCCATTGGCCGTGCGACGCCGGTGATGGTCATTAGCCTGGGCGGGACGGTGGCTAACTTTGTGCTCAATTACGCGCTGATCACCGGCATGTTTGGTCTGCCGAAACTGGGGCTGGTCGGCATTGGCCTGGTCACGGCTATTGTCGCCAACCTGATGGCACTTGCGCTGGCGTGGCACATTCGGCGGCATCCGGCTTATGAGGCCTATCCGCTGCGTCAGGGCCTGTCGCGACTGAACCGCCAGTACCTGAAGGAACTGTGGCGCCTGGGCCTGCCGATTGGCGGCACTTACGCGGTGGAAGTCGGGTTGTTTGCCTTCGCCGCGTTGTGCATGGGCACCATGGGCAGCACACAACTGGGCGCGCACCAGATCGCCCTGCAAATCGTCTCGGTGGCATTCATGGTCCCGGCGGGTATTTCTTATGCCATCACCATGCGCATCGGCCAGCACTACGGCGCCGGGCAACTGCTGGGGGCGCGGCTGGCCGGGCGAGTCGGCATTGCGTTCGGGGCGGCGGCGATGCTGTGTTTCGCCATGGTCTTCTGGTTGCTGCCAAACCAGTTGGTCGGTTTGTTTCTCGACCACAACGACCCGGCGTTTCGCGATGTCATCAACCTTGCCGTGAGCCTGTTGGCGGTGGCCGCCTGGTTCGAGCTGTTCGACGGCGTGCAAACCATTGCCATGGGCTGCATTCGCGGACTCAAGGATGCCAAGACCACTTTCCTCGTCGGCCTGGGTTGCTATTGGTTGATTGGCGCACCGGCAGCGTGGTGGATGGCGTTCCACCTGGACTGGGGGCCAACGGGTGTCTGGTGGGGCCTGGCGCTGGGGCTGGCGTGCGCGGCGGTGAGCCTGACGCTGGGGTTTGAATGGAAGATGAAGCGGATGATCAAGCGGGACACGACGTCAGAGCAGCGCTTCGAGGTCGCTCAGACAGACTCATATCCCTTGTAGGAGTGAGCCTGCTCGCGATAGCGAACTATCAGCCGACATGAATGTTGACTGACCTGGCCTCATCGCGAGCAGGCTCACTCCTACAGGGGGTCGTGGGGTTTTTAACTCACGATTTCCAGCATCGACTGCTGATTGCTGCCAAACATCAGATACTCCACCAGCTCAGCCAACGGCAATGGCTTGCTGATCAAATATCCCTGCACTTGATCGCATTCAAACCCGCGCAGCAGATCCAGTTGCTCCGGCGTTTCCACACCTTCGGCGACCACCTCAAGGTTGAGGTTGTGCGCCAGGTTGATCATCGCGTGGACCAGCTTGCGGTTTTCCTCACGCTGTTCCATGCCGCCGACAAAGCTCTTGTCGATCTTCAGCAAGGTGATCGGCAGGCTGTTGAGGTGCACGAAGGACGAGAAACCGGTGCCGAAGTCGTCGAGGGAGAAGCGCACACCGAGACGCCCTAGAGCGTCCATGGTCTGCTTGACCAGATCGCTGCGGCGCATCACCGCGGTTTCGGTCAGTTCGAATTCCAGCCACTGCGCCTCGACGCCACGCTCGGCAATCAGGCGACTCAGGGTCGAAAGCAACTGACTGTCCTGGAACTGCCGGAACGACAGGTTGATTGCCATGTGCAACGGCGGCAAACCCAGCTCAAGCAGCGCCTGCATGTCGCGCAAGGCCCGGGAAATCACCCAGTAGCCCAGCGGCACGATCAGACCGCTTTGCTCAGCCAGCGGAACGAATTCGTTCGGTGCTAGCAAGCCGCGCTCGGCATGGCGCCAGCGCACCAGGGCTTCGAGGCCGACGATTTGCCCGTCTGCGAGGTTCAGCCGTGGCTGGTAGTGCAGCTCCAGCTCATCGCGGCGCAGCGCCCGGCGCAGCTCGGTTTCGAGGTCGGCGATGCTGCGGGCATTGCGGTTGATGCGTTCGTTGAAAATGTGAAAGGTGCAGCCCTGGGTGCTTTTGGCCTGCTGCATGGCGATATGTGCATGCCACATCAGCGGATCCGCATCGGTCTGGGCCCGGGCGTAGGCGATGCCCAGGCTGGAACCGATCAGCAGGCTTTCGCCGTCGACCCAATAAGGCTCGGCCAATGCTTCGCTGATGCGTTCGGCCATCCACTCGGCACGCTGGGGAGCGCGACGGGTGTCGATCAGCAAAGCGAATTCATCGCTGCCCAGGCGTGCCAGTTGATCGCCGGCCTCGAGCTGGTTCTTGAGCCGCGCCACCACTTGCAGAATCAAACGGTCACCGGCCTGATGGCCAAGGGCATCGTTGGCATAACGAAAGTTGTCGAGGTCGAGATGACCGAGGGCCAGGCCGCGCCCGTCGTTTTCCGCCAACCGCGCGGTCAGCAGGGTCTGGAAGCCCTGGCGATTGGCGATACCCGTGAGCGGATCTTGCTCGGCCAGGCGTTGCAGAGTGTTTTCCAGGACGCCACGCTCGCGCACATGACGCAGGCAGCGGCGCAACATCCCGGTATCGAGCATATCGCGCACCAGCCAGTCACTCACACCGTCGGGCGGGGTCAGCGGCTCATGGTCGAGCAGCAACACCGTCGGCAGGCTGCAACGGCCCGGCGCCGGTTGAAGTTGCGGGATGGTCAATAACACCGCGCTGCGGTTGTCATCGAACAGGCTGCTGACCGACTCCCAACTCGGCGCACTGATGAGCACGGCCGAGTTCCCCATAGGAGCCAGACACTCGCGCAACAACGCTGCCCACGCTGGCTCTTCAGCCAGTAGCAGCAAACGCAAGGGTTCGACAGGCGTAGACAAGCTAGCTCCCTAGACTCTGCAAAGATGTAGGCGACGGGCATTATGCCGTTCCGATGACTAATGACAATGACATCAGTTATCAAATCGGGCCCTTTGCATCTGAAATTACGAACATTAGCCGCAAATTCATTACGCATCCTGCGTGAAAGTAACAAAACCGGCAATTACAGATAGCGTGGTACGTCACAAGTCGGACAGAGCAGCACAATTCGCTGAGCCTGTTAAAATGCCGGCCCATTTTGTGACTGACTCCTGAATTTACCTATGTCCCGACTCAATCCCCGGCAGCAAGAAGCCGTGAGCTACGTCGGCGGCCCTCTTTTGGTGCTCGCCGGCGCCGGCTCCGGCAAGACCAGCGTGATCACGCGCAAAATCGCGCACCTGATCCAGAACTGCGGCATTCGCGCCCAGTACATCGTCGCCATGACCTTTACCAACAAGGCTGCCCGCGAGATGAAGGAACGGGTTGGCACTCTGCTGCGTGCCGGTGAAGGTCGTGGGCTGACGGTCTGCACGTTCCACAACCTGGGCCTGAACATCATCCGCAAGGAACACGTGCGGCTGGGCTACAAACCGGGCTTCTCGATCTTCGACGAGACTGACGTCAAAGCCCTGATGACCGACATCATGCAGAAGGAATACTCGGGCGACGACGGCGTCGACGAGATCAAGAACATGATTGGCGCCTGGAAAAACGACCTGATCCTGCCGGCCCAGGCCCTGGAAAACGCGCGTAATCCCAAGGAGCAGACTGCCGCCATCGTCTACACCCACTATCAGCGCACGCTCAAGGCGTTCAACGCAGTGGACTTCGACGACCTGATCCTGCTGCCGGTGAAGCTGTTCGAAGAGCACGCCGACATCCTGGAAAAGTGGCAGAACAAGGTGCGCTACCTGCTGGTCGATGAATACCAGGACACCAACGCCAGCCAGTACCTGCTGGTGAAAATGCTCATCGGCAAACGCAACCAGTTCACCGTAGTAGGTGACGACGACCAGTCGATCTACGCCTGGCGTGGTGCCCGCCCGGAAAACCTGATGTTGCTCAAGGAAGATTACCCGTCCTTGAAAGTGGTGATGCTGGAGCAGAATTACCGCTCCACCAGCCGCATCCTGCGTTGCGCCAACGTGCTGATTTCGAACAACCCCCACGAGTTCGAAAAGCAGCTATGGAGTGAAATGGGTCACGGCGACGAGATCCGCGTGATCCGCTGTCGCAACGAGGACGCCGAGGCCGAGCGCGTGGCCATGGAAATCCTCAGCCTGCACTTGCGCACCGACCGCCCGTACAGCGATTTCGCGATCCTCTATCGCGGCAACTACCAGGCCAAGCTGATCGAGCTGAAGTTGCAGCATCATCAGGTGCCGTATCGCCTGTCTGGCGGCAACAGCTTTTTCGGACGTCAGGAAGTAAAAGACCTGATGGCCTACTTCCGCCTGATCGTGAACCCGGACGACGACAACGCCTTCCTGCGGGTGATCAACGTTCCGCGCCGCGAGATCGGCTCGACCACGCTGGAGAAGCTGGGCAACTACGCCACCGAGCGCAAGATATCGATGTACGCCGCCACCGACGAAATGGGTTTGGGCGAGCATCTGGACTCGCGCTTCACCGATCGTCTGTCGCGCTTCAAACGCTTCATGGACAGGGTGCGCGAGCAGTGCGCCGGCGAAGACCCGATCTCGGCCCTGCGCAGCATGGTCATGGACATCGACTATGAAAACTGGCTGCGCACCAACAGCTCCAGCGACAAGGCCGCCGACTACCGCATGGGTAACGTCTGGTTCCTGATCGAAGCGTTGAAGAACACCCTGGAGAAAGACGAAGAAGGCGAGATGACCGTCGAGGACGCCATCGGCAAACTCGTGCTGCGCGACATGCTGGAGCGTCAGCAGGAAGAGGAAGACGGCGCCGAAGGCGTGCAGATGATGACCTTGCATGCCTCCAAGGGCCTGGAATTCCCCTACGTGTTCATCATGGGCATGGAAGAGGAAATCCTCCCGCACCGCTCCAGCATCGAAGCTGACACCATCGAAGAAGAACGTCGTCTGGCCTACGTGGGCATTACCCGCGCGCGCCAGACCCTGGCCTTCACCTTCGCCGCCAAGCGCAAGCAGTACGGCGAGATCATCGATTGCGCGCCGAGCCGTTTCCTCGATGAGCTGCCGCCGGACGATCTGGCCTGGGAAGGTAACGACGACACACCGACCGAAGTCAAAGCCGTGCGCGGCAACAACGCATTGGCGGATATACGCGCGATGTTAAAGCGCTAGAATTGACCACTTTTACATGACCTTCGGCGCACAGGCGCCAAAAGAGGACCGCTTCATGGAAGCCCTGCACAAGAAAATTCGCGAAGAAGGCATCGTGCTTTCCGACCAGGTCCTGAAAGTCGACGCCTTTCTGAACCACCAGATCGACCCGACCCTGATGAAGCTGATCGGCGACGAATTCGCCACGCTGTTCAAGGATTCGGGCATCACCAAGATCGTCACCATCGAAGCCTCGGGCATCGCGCCGGCGATCATGACCGGCCTGAACCTCGGCGTGCCGGTGATTTTCGCGCGCAAGCACCAGTCCCTGACCCTGACCGAAAACCTGCTGTCGGCAACCGTGTACTCGTTCACCAAGCAGACCGAAAGCACCGTCGCGATATCCCCGCGCCACCTGACCAGCAGCGACCGCGTGCTGATCATCGATGACTTCCTGGCCAACGGTAAGGCGTCCCAGGCGCTGATTTCGATCATCAAACAGGCCGGCGCTACCGTTGCCGGTTTGGGGATCGTGATCGAGAAGTCATTCCAGGGTGGCCGTGCGGAACTGGACTCGCAGGGTTATCGCGTAGAGTCCCTGGCTCGCGTGAAGTCGCTGGCCGATGGTGTCGTGACCTTTATCGAGTAAGCCGCCACACCGCATTTCCCCTGTGGGAGCGAGCTTGCTCGCGATTGCATAGTGTCAGTCGACATCTTCGTTGACTGATACACCGCTATCGCGAGCAAGCTCGCTCCCACAATTGTTTTCGGTGACCAGTTATTGCGCAGTGGCCTTGAGGCCGGTCAGCAGCAAGCGCTGAAACAGGTCTTCCATCAAGCCTTCCGGGTTGGCCAGCTGCATGCGCTCCAGATGCTCCGGGAACGCTGCCGCCTCCGGCGCATCCAGCGCCGCCTTGCCCAATTCCATCACCTCGCTCAACTTGAACTTGCTCTTGAGCCAGTTCAGCGCCCGCAACACATCCCGCTCGACCTCGGTGAAATCGCAGCCCAGCGGATACTCCGGAAACAGCTGCGGATGCCGCACCTGAATCTCCTGCAAACGCTGCGGACTGTTATTGGTAAAGCGCGGATCGAGACGGAAGTCCCTGGGCAATTTGCCGACTTTCTGCGCCTGCTCGATCAATCCCGATTGAAAACGCGAGTCGCTGATATTGAGCAAGGCCTCGATCACTGCCGCGTCGGTTTTGCCGCGAAGATCGGCGATGCCGTATTCGGTGACCACGATGTCCCGCAAGTGCCGGGGAATCGTGCAGTGGCCATACTCCCAGACGATGTTCGAGCTGACGTCGCCGCCGGATTCGCGCCAGCTGCGCAGCAGCAACACCGAGCGCGCGCCTTGCAGCGCATGGCCCTGAACCACGAAGTTGTACTGCCCGCCTACGCCGCTGAGCACACGTCCGTCTTCGAGCTGATCCGCCACGGCGGCCCCCAGCAACGTCACGGTGAAGGCCGTGTTGATGAACCTCGCATCGAGGCGCTGCAAACGTTTGAGTTCTTCCTGACCGTACAGCTCGTTGATGTAGCTGATGCGGGTCATGTTGAATTCGAGCCGCTTGTTTTGTGGCAATTCGCGCAAGCGCTCGTAGTAGCTGCGCGGACCAAGGAAGAAACCGCCGTGCACCGAGATGCCATCGGTTTGCGCAGTCTCGTCGAGGGTGCCGGCATTCGCCTGCTGTTGGGTCGCCACGTCCGGGTAGACCTTGCGCCGCACGATCCCGGCATCGGCCAGCACCAGCAAGCCGTTGACGAACATTTCGCTGCAGCCATACAGGCCTTTGGCAAAGGGTTCGATGCCACCTTCGCGCGCGATCAGTTGCGCCCAGTGGCCGAGGTTTACGTCTGCCAGCAAAGCGCTGTATCCGTCGTTGTCGGCCTGCCGCGCGAGCAGCGCCGCCGTCAGCACATCACCCATGGAACCGATGCCGATCTGCAAGGTGCCGCCGTCACGCACCAACGTGCTGGCGTGCAGGCCGATGAAATGGTCCTGACACCCCACTGGCATGTTCGGCGTGGAGAACAGCGTGGTGTTGTCCTTCTGGTCGATCAACACGTCGAAAGTGTCGATGCCGAGTTCCGCATCCCCGGGCATGTAAGGCAGATCGTTATGCACCTGGCCGACCATCAGGATGGTTTCTCCGGCGGCGCGGCGCTTGGCGATCATCGGCAGCAGGTCGAGGGTGATGTCCGGGTTGCAGCTCAGGCTCAAGCGGTCGGGATGTTCGACATCGCTGGCCACCAATTGCGCCACCAGGTTCAACCCGGCGGCGTTGATGTCCCGCGCCGCATGGCTGTAGTTGCTGCTGACGTAATCCTGCTGCGCCGCGGCACTGTTGAGCAGACTGCCGGGCTGCATGAAGAATTGCTGAATGTGAATGTTGCCCGGCAGTTGGTCGCGACGCAGGTCGGCGAGAAATTCCAGCTCCGGATAATCGCCGAACACCCGCTCGATAAAGGGTTCGAGAAAGCGCTTTTGCAATCCGTCGCCCAAGGGCGGACGGCCCAGGCACAGCGCGGTGTAGATCGTCAGCCGCCGCTCGGGCAGTTGCGTGATACGTCGATACAACGCGTTGACGAAGTGGTTGGGTTTCCCCAGGCCCAGGGGCAGGCCCATGTGAATGTGAACCGGCAACCGCGCCAGCACGTCATCGACCGCCTGCTCGATAGAACACAGCTGAACCATCGGATCCTCCCTCACGTTCCATGGATTGGGGTTGGTCCGAGCTTGCCGGGTCTTTGCCGCAATGAACAGCCCTGTAGGAGCGAGCTCGCTCGCGAAGGATTCACAGACGCCGCGGGGTATCAGGTTTGCCGCATTATCGTTGGCGACCATCGCGAGCAAGCTCGCTCCTACAGGGATCAGCGGCGTTTATCGAGATTGCAGGCACAAAAAAGCCGCTCGAAAGCGGCTTTCCAGCAGCAAGACCCAGGCTTATTTCAGGCCGGACATCTTCTGGATGGCGCCTTTGAGCTCGGCGTCGGAGCAATCGGCGCAGGTGCCTTTAGGCGGCATCGAGTTAATACCGGTAATGGCTTTGGCCAGGATGCCGTCGAGGCCGCCCTGGTGATCGGCACGTTCTTTCCAGGCGGCGGCATCACCGATTTTCGGTGCGCCCAACAGGCCTGAACCGTGGCAAGCGTTGCAATGTTTTGCAATCACTTCATCCGGGGTTTTTGCACCACCGCCGCCGCCAGCGGCAGTGGCCACTTCCATCCCTTTGCACTCTTTACCCTGAACACAAACCTGGCCGACTGGCTCAAGGCGTTTGGCGATTTCGTCGTTGGTCGCAGCTTGAGCGCTGACACTGACAGCCCATAGGGCCAGTACGGTTGCTGGTGCAGCCAGCATTTTCATAATTAGGTTCACGCGTTCACCCTCAATGGTGGCTAGTCACGCCTACGGCCACGGTTCGCAGGCGGGCGCAAGTATAGCGGTAAGCCCGTCGCACTGAAACAACCCCAAAGTCGGAGGGGTCTTAGGCCGCGACGGAAAAACAGCCCGGGCGCCTCTGCGATGCTGGCAGGACGCCTCTTTTCTTAGAAGTTCGCCGGCGTGGCTGCGCTGATTAGTCGCGCTGGCACATCGAACGGATTACGGAAACGGTGTGGCTTGGTACTTTCAAAGTAGTAGCTATCGCCGGCTTCGAGGACAAAAGTTTCGAGACCGACCACCAGTTCCAGTCTTCCTTCGACCAGGATGCCGGTTTCCTCACCCTCATGGGTGAGCATCTCGTCACCGGTGTCGGCGCCTGGCGGATAGATTTCATTGAGGAATGCGATCGCCCGGCTCGGATGGGCACGCCCGACCAGTTTCATGGTCACCGCGCCATCGGAAATATCGATCAGCTCGTTGGCCTTGTAGACGATCTGAGTCGGTTTTTCCTGCAGGATTTCTTCGGAAAAGAACTCGACCATGGACATGGGAATCCCGCCCAGCACCTTGCGCAGCGAACTGATCGAAGGGCTCACGCTGTTCTTTTCGATCATCGAAATCGTGCTGTTGGTGACCCCTGCCCGTTTGGCGAGCTCACGCTGGGAAAGGCCTTTGAGCCTACGGATGGATTGCAGTCGTTCACCGACGTCCAAAGCTTGCGCCTCCAGGATTCAAAATTGTTGGAATAGTGAGCGTTATCATGGCGACAGCGTTCAGTATTTACAACACTTTGACCTGAATCCTGTTCAGCGAGGCGACTTCCGGTCTGGAGCTTCGGGCACTAAGCCCCGGAATAGAGCAGTGGCACTCGGCGCAGGTTGCAGAATATCTGGTATGGAATCGTGCCGGCAGCCATGGCCACATCACTGGCGAGGATGTTTTTGCCCCACAATTCGACGGTCGAACCGAGGCCGGCCTGCGGCACATCGGTCAGGTCGATGCAGAGCATGTCCATCGATACCCGGCCAATCAGCTGGCTACGCTGACCAGCCACCAACACCGGCGTGCCGGTCGGTGCCGAACGCGGGTAGCCATCGGCGTACCCCATGGCCACGACGCCAATGCGCATCGGTTTGGGGGTGATGAATCTGGCGCCGTAACCGACGGGCTCGCCGGCCGGCAGCTCGCGCACGCTGATCACTTTCGATTCCAGGGTCATGACCGGTTGCAGGCGCGCAGCCACTTCATTGGCTTCTTCGAAGGGCGTGGCGCCATAGAGCATGATGCCCGGGCGCACCCAATCGCTTGGAATCTGCGGCCAACCGAGCACCGCCGGCGAATTGCGCAGGCTGATATCGGCGTCCAGGCCATTGCGCGCGGCCTCGAACACCGCAACCTGGTCGGCGCTGGATTGCTCGTGCAGTTCATCGGCACGCGCAAAGTGGCTCATCAACACCACTTTCGCGACCTTGCCGCTGGCCAGCAGCCGTTGATAGGCAGCCTGATAATCCGCCGGATGCAGGCCAACCCGGTGCATGCCCGAGTCAAGCTTGAGCCACACCGTGATCGGCTTGCTCAACACCGCTTTCTCGATGGCTTCGAGTTGCCACAGCGAATGCACCACGCACCAGAAATCATGCTCGACGATCAGTGCCAGCTCGTCGGCTTCGAAAAAACCTTCCAGCAGCAGGATCGGCGCAAGAATGCCCGCCGCCCGCAGCTCCAACGCCTCTTCGATGCAGGCCACGGCAAACCCGTCCGCCTCGGCTTCCAGCGCCTGGGCGCAACGCACCGCGCCATGGCCATAGGCATCGGCCTTGATCACCGCGAGGGCTTTGGCCCCCGTGAGTTCACGGGCGATTTGGTAGTTGTGACGCAGGGCTTGAAGGTCGATCAGGGCACGGGCAGGACGCATGGCGGCAGACTTCTGGTCGGGTTATCGGGAAGAAAAACCGGCGCTGGCTGACGGCGTGAACCGCCAGCAGCACCGGGAGAGGGATCTGTCTGAAAGCTTATGGCAGAGCGGCTACAACCGACAGCTCGACCAGAATTTGCGGTTCGCACAATTTCGATTCAACCGTGGCACGAGCCGGGGCGACGCCTTTTGGCAGCCACTTGTCCCACACCGCGTTCATGCCTTCGAAATGCGCGTCGATGTCTTTCAGGTAAATCGTCACCGACAACAGATTGTGCTTGTCGGTGCCCGCCAGATCGAGCAAACGCTCAATGTTGGCGAGGGCTTCACGGGTCTGCTGTTCAATCCCGGCGTTCATGTCATCGCCGACCTGTCCGGCCAGGTAAACCGTGCCGTTATGGGTGACGATCTGACTCATGCGCTCATTGGTGAGCTGGCGCTGGACTGACATGCTTTGCAGGCTCCTGGGTTTTGTTGTCATAACGGGAAATATCGAGGCCTTCGGCGCTGATCTGTGGCTTTTTCTTCGCCATCAGGTCAGCCAGCAAGCGACCGGAGCCACAGGCCATGGTCCAACCCAGCGTGCCGTGACCAGTGTTCAGGAACAGGTTCTTGAACTTTGTTCCGCCGACAATCGGCGTGCCGTCCGGAGTGGTCGGACGCAGGCCGGTCCAGAAGCTGGCCTCGGCCAGATTCCCGCCCTGAGGATAAAGGTCGTTGACGATCATCTCCAGGGTTTCGCGCCGGCGCGGGTTCAGCGACAGGTCAAAACCGGCAATTTCAGCCATGCCGCCGACGCGGATGCGGTTGTCGAAACGGGTGATCGCGACCTTGTAGGTCTCGTCGAGAATGGTCGAAGTCGGGGCCATCGCCGGGTTGGTGATCGGCACGGTCAGGGAATAGCCCTTGAGCGGGTACACCGGCGCCTTGATCCCCAGCGGCTTGAGCAGTTGCGGCGAGTAGCTGCCGAGGGCCAGCACGTAGCGGTCGGCGGTTTCCAGCTTGCCGTCGATCCACACGCCGTTGATGCGATCACCGGCGAAGTCGAGGCGCTGAATGTCCTGGTCGAAACGGAATTGCACACCGAGGTTTGCGGCCATTTCTGCAAGCTTGGTGGTGAACATCTGGCAGTCGCCAGTCTGGTCGTTCGGCAGGCGCAGGGCACCGGCGAGGATGTCCGTGACGCTGGCCAGCGCCGGCTCGACGCGGGCAATACCGTCGCGGTCGAGCAGCTCGAACGGCACGCCGGACTCTTTCAGCACGGCGATGTCTTTCGCCGCGCCGTCGAGCTGGGCCTGAGTGCGGAACAACTGGGTAGTACCGAGGCTGCGGCCTTCGTAGGCGATGCCGGTTTCGGCACGCAGTTCATCGAGGCAGTCACGGCTGTACTCGGACAGGCGAACCATGCGCTCCTTGTTCACCGCGTAACGGCTGGCGGTGCAGTTGCGCAGCATCTGTGCCATCCACAGGTACTGGTCGATGTCGGCAGTGGCCTTGATCGCCAGCGGCGCATGGCGCTGCAACAGCCACTTGATGGCCTTGAGCGGCACACCCGGCGCGGCCCACGGCGAGGCATAACCCGGCGAGACCTGCCCGGCGTTGGCGAAACTGGTCTCCATGGCAGCAGCCGGCTGCCGGTCGACCACCACCACTTCGAACCCGGCACGGGCCAGATAATAAGCACTGGTGGTACCGATGACGCCGCTACCCAAGACCATGACGCGCATTTTCATATCCCTCATCGCGGCTAACCGCTGACGTTTGTTATTCAGAGCTTTAGATGCGCGCAGTGTAAAAAAGATCTGCCAGTGCTTTTCACTATATAAGCGCCTATATTTGGCGACAATTCTCGGCAAAAACCCTTTTCACGGAGGCGCATCCCCTATGCGTACCAACACTCAGACCAAACGTGAGCTGGACAAGATCGACCGCAACATCCTGCGGATCCTGCAAGCGGACGGGCGGATTTCCTTTACGGAGCTTGGAGAAAAGGTCGGGCTCTCGACCACGCCGTGTACTGAGCGGGTCCGGCGTCTGGAGCGCGAAGGGATCATCATGGGCTACAACGCCAGGCTCAATCCGCAGCACCTGAAGGGTAGTCTGCTGGTGTTCGTCGAGATCAGCCTGGACTACAAATCCGGCGATACTTTCGAAGAGTTCCGACGCGCGGTGCTGAAATTGCCCCATGTGTTGGAGTGCCATCTGGTGTCAGGGGATTTCGACTACCTGGTGAAAGCGCGGATCTCCGAGATGGCCTCGTACCGCAAATTGCTGGGCGACATCCTGCTCAAGCTGCCCCATGTGCGCGAGTCCAAGAGCTATATCGTGATGGAAGAGGTGAAAGAGAGCCTGACCTTGCCGATTCCGGATTGAAGATGGCGGCGCGCCTTTCGCGAGCAGGCTCGCTCCCACAGGTACGGCGGCGTCCTTGTGGGAGCGAGCCTGCTCGCGAAGACAGGCGACTCGGTCTCTCTTAAACCAACACCTGCCGGTTCGATGCCATGTACTCAAACACCTGTTTCTCCACCCGTGGATGAATCAGCTCCACCAGCCCCCGCCCATTGGGGCACGGCAAGGTCTTGGTGGTGCCGAACAACCGGCAGATCAGCGGCCGCTCGTCATACACGGTGCAACCATTCGGCCCCAGATGCACACAGTTGAGCGCTTCCATGGCGGCATCCTGCTCGGCGCGGGTCTTGCGTGGCAGACGAGACATTTCTTCCGGCGAGGTGGTCACCGGCCCGCAGCAGTCATGGCAGCCGGGCACGCACTCGAATGTGGGAATCTGCTGGCGCAGGGTACGGATTGTCTGGCTGTTGCAGCTCATTGAAGCGGTGACCGATAGCGGAATAGAGCGCGATTCTGCCGCAAAAGCTCCGATCCAGACAGCACTAGCCGACCAATGTTGCCCGCCCGGAAAGGTCCGGCTTATGCTCCGTCAAGTTTTCTAAACGCAAGAACCAGGATCACGCACATGAATGCCCGTGCTCACCAGCCTGCTCTGAACCACACCGCTTCCTACTACGCCGCCAGCAGCCTGCCGCAGCCCGAACTTGCGGCGCTCAAAGGCGAAGTGCTGGCCGATGTCTGTGTGGTGGGCGGCGGGTTTTCGGGGTTGAACACGGCGCTTGAGCTGGCCGAGCGTGGCCTCAGCGTGGTGTTGCTTGAAGCCCATAAAATTGGTTGGGGTGCCAGCGGACGCAATGGCGGGCAGTTGATTCGCGGCGTCGGCCACGGCCTCGATCAATTCACCAACATTATCGGCGTCGAAGGCGTGCGGCAGATGAAACTCATGGGCCTGGAAGCCGTGGAAATCGTCCGGCAACGGGTCGAGCGCTTCCAGATCCCCTGCGACCTGACTTGGGGTTACTGCGACCTCGCCAACAAGCCCCGTGACCTTGAAGGCTTCGCCGAGGATGCCGAAGAACTTCGCAGCCTCGGCTACCGCTACGAAACCCGTTTGCTGCAAGCCAACGAGATGCACACCGTTGTCGGATCCACGCGCTATGTGGGTGGCCTGATCGACATGGGTTCGGGGCACCTGCATCCACTGAACCTGGCTCTGGGCGAAGCCGCAGCGGCACAGCGACTGGGGGTCCGGTTGTTCGAGCACTCGGCCGTGACCCGCATCGACTATGGCCCCGAGGTCAAGGTCCATGCCGCCGAGGGCTCGGTGCGCGCCAAGACCCTGGTGCTGGGTTGCAATGCCTACCTCAATAACCTCAACCCGGAACTCAGCGGCAAAATCCTGCCCGCCGGCAGCTACATCATCGCCACCGAACCACTGAGCGAAGAACAGGCTCACGCCCTGCTACCGCAGAACATGGCGGTCTGTGACCAGCGGGTGGCGCTGGACTACTACCGGCTCTCGGCGGACCGGCGCCTGCTGTTTGGCGGCGCCTGCCATTACTCGGGCCGCGACCCGAAAGACATCGCCGCGTACATGCGTCCGAAAATGCTCGAAGTCTTTCCGCAGCTGAGCGCAGTGAAGATCGATTACCAATGGGGCGGCATGATCGGCATCGGCGCCAATCGCCTGCCGCAGATCGGACGACTCAAGGACCAGCCGAACGTGTACTACGCCCAGGCCTATTCCGGCCATGGCGTGAATGCCACGCACCTGGCCGGCAAGCTACTGGCCGAAGCTATCAGCGGCCAGCACAGCGGCGGCTTCGATCTGTTTGCCAAGGTGCCGCATATCACCTTCCCCGGCGGCAAGCATTTGCGTTCGCCGTTACTGGCGTTGGGGATGTTGTGGCATCGATTGAAAGAGCTTCGCTGAATTCCATTCGCCTGTAGGGAACGCAGTTCATCTTACAGGCGCCAGAAAGGCTTCAGCCCCTCCTCTTGCGCCCTCTCCCGCGTCAGCCCGATATCCTTGAGCTGGTCGGCCGTCAGCGCCAGCAACGCCTTGCGCGTATGCAGCCGACGCCAGAACCGGTCCCAACGACTCTGGCCGGACAAGGCATTGCGCATGCCCGCCTCCCGCATGCCGTTGTTCTGCTCTGCCGCCAGTTCCTGACTGCGTAACGTCAGCCGCACATCGCTCAAACCGTTCATCTTGGATGCTCCTGTTTACTTGGGTAGCCAGAGGTTCCATGATGCGCGGGCGGCAAAAAGCATTACAGATTCAAAGCTACTGTATTAACTCCATACAGCTTTGCCGATTCCGCCACTGAATCCTGATTTTTTCCCCGATCTGTACCGGTTATCCGAATCACCCTCATCGAGGCTGCACCATGACCCTATACGTCAACCTCGCCGAGTTGCTCGGCACGCGTATCGAACAGGGCTTCTATCGCCCCGGTGACCGACTGCCTTCGGTACGGGCGCTGAGCGTCGAGCACGGCGTCAGCCTGAGCACGGTGCAGCAGGCCTATCGGGTGCTGGAAGACAGCGGGCTGGCCATGCCACGGCCCAAGTCCGGGTACTTCGTTCCTGCCAGTCGCCAATTGCCGGATTTGCCGGCGGTCGGTCGCCCGGCCCAGCGCCCGGTGGACATCTCTCAATGGGATCAGGTGCTGGAATTGATCCGCGCCGTGCCGCGCAAAGACGTGGTGCAACTGGGCCGCGGCATGCCGGATATCACCAGTGCGACCATGAAGCCTCTGTTGCGTGACCTGGCGCGAATCAGCCGGCGGCAGGACATGCCCGGCCTGTATTACGACAACATCCACGGCAACCTCGAGCTGCGCGAACAGATCGCTCGCCTGATGCTCGATTCCGGCTGCCAACTGAGCGCCAGCGAACTGGTGGTCACCACTGGATGCCATGAAGCGCTGTCCACCAGCGTTCGCGCGATTTGCGAACCCGGCGACATTGTCGCGGTGGACTCGCCGAGCTTTCACGGCGCGATGCAGACCCTCAAGGGCCTGGGCCTGAAAGCCCTGGAAATCCCCACCGATCCGCTGACCGGCATCAGCCTCGAAGCGCTGGAACTGGCCCTGGAGCAGTGGCCGATCAAGGTCATACAGTTGACCCCCAACTGCAACAACCCGCTGGGCTACATCATGCCGGAGTCGCGCAAACGCGCGTTGTTGACGCTTGCACAACGGTTTGACGTGGCGATCATCGAGGACGATGTGTATGGCGAACTGGCCTATACCTATCCACGCCCGCGCACGATCAAATCCTTTGACGAGGACGGTCGTGTCCTGTTGTGCAGTTCGTTTTCCAAGACCCTGGCGCCGGGCCTGCGCATTGGTTGGGTCGCGCCCGGTCGCTATCTGGAACGGGTGCTGCACATGAAATACATCAGCACCGGATCCACCGCGCCACAGCCGCAGATTGCCATCGCCGAATTTCTCAAGGGCGGCCATTTCGAGCCGCATTTGCGGCGGATGCGCACGCAATACCAGCGTAATCGCGACATGATGATCGACTGGGTGACCCGCTATTTCCCGACCGGCACCCGCGCCAGTCGCCCACAAGGCAGCTTCATGCTGTGGGTCGAACTACCGGAAGGTTTCGACACCCTGAAACTGAATCGTGCACTGCACGACCAAGGCGTACAGATTGCCGTGGGCAGTATTTTTTCCGCCTCGGGCAAGTACCGCAATTGCCTGCGCATGAACTACGCTGCCAAACCAACACCGCAGATCGAAGACGCGGTGCGCAAGGTCGGTGCGACAGCGATCAAACTGCTGGCGGAAACCGATCAGCTCAGCGACTGACTTTTATTCGGGAATCAGCGTCCATATGCCTATCTGCGCCGCCAAACGGAACGATCCTACGTGAGAGTCAGACAGCCCCTGCTTGCTCTTCTGCTACTCGCCGCGTTCCTGGGCGGTTGCTCCAGCTTCGACGTTCAGCGTGTGCCGAGCCAGGCGCTGCCGGCTTCAGACTCCGCATTCGGCCGCTCGGTCCAGGCGCAAGCCGCACCCTACAACGGACAATCGGGCTTTCGCCTGCTATCGGACAGCACCGAGGCCTTCACCGCCCGTGCCGAACTGATCCGCAACGCCCAAAGCAGCCTCGACTTGCAGTACTACATCGTGCACGACGGCATCAGCACGCGCATGTTGATCGAAGAATTGCTAAAGGCCGCCGACCGGGGCGTGCGGGTGCGGGTACTGCTCGACGACACCGCCAGCGACGGCCTGGACCGCGTCATCGCCACTCTCGCCGCGCACCCGAAAATCCAGATCCGCGTGTTCAATCCGCTGAATCTTGGTCGCAGCACCGACGTGACGCGCACCGTGGGCCGGCTGTTCAATCTGTCGCAACAACATCGACGCATGCACAACAAGCTGTTGCTGGCGGACAACAGCATGGCCATCGTCGGCGGACGCAATCTGGGGGACGAGTATTACGATGCCAAGCCCAACATGAATTTCACTGACATCGACATGCTCGGTGTCGGCCCGGTCGCCGAGCAACTCGGGCACAGTTTCGACCAGTACTGGAACAGCGCCCTGAGTAAACCGATCGACGAATTCCTGTCGAGCAAACCTACTCCCCAGGACCTGGAAACCACTCGCGCCCGACTGGAAGAGTCCCTGGCGCAAACACGCAAACAGAATCACGCGCTGTACAAACACTTGATGACCTTCACCACGCACCCGCGCCTGGACATCTGGCGCCGCGAACTGATCTGGGCCTGGAGCCAGGCATTGTGGGACGCACCGAGCAAGGTACTGGCCAAGGGCGAGCCCGATCCGCGGCTGCTGCTGACCACGCAACTCGCACCTGAACTCAATAACGTCAGCAAAGAGCTGATCATGATCTCGGCCTACTTCGTTCCCGGCCAACCGGGGCTGGTGTACCTGACCGGGCGCGCCGACGCTGGCGTTTCAGTAAGTTTGCTGACCAATTCACTGCAAGCCACGGACGTACCCGCAGTACACGGTGGTTACGCGCCCTATCGCAGGGCGCTGCTGGAGCACGGCGTGAAGCTGTACGAATTGCGTCGCCAGCCGGGCGAGGGAGGCGGCAGCAGTAGCGGGTCGCATCTGTTTTCCAGCAACGCCTATTACGGCTCTGAATCCAGTCTGCACAGCAAGGCGATGATCTTCGACCAGCAGAAATCCTTTATCGGCTCGTTCAATTTCGATCCGCGCTCGGTGCTGTGGAACACCGAAGTCGGCGTGCTGGTGGACAGTCCGGAGTTGGCCGTACGGGTCCGTGAACTGGCGTTGCAGGGCATGGCACCGGCCCTGAGTTATCAGGTGGAACTGGAAAACGATCAGATCGTCTGGACCACCGAAGACGATGGAAAAATGCACACCCTGACCAAGGAGCCAGGGAGTTCGTGGCGGAGATTCAATGCGTGGCTGAGCAACACGGTTGGGCTGGAGCGGATGTTGTAGAACCCTCAAAAGATTTTTTGAGCTATGCCGGTTGCGCGGTACCAAACGCACCTTGCCGCGACACCACGATCAATACCCCCAAGGCCCCCACCGCCATCAGCAAGGGCAACGCATGACCGCTGATCCACTGGCTGCCGGCGCCCGCCAACAGCGGCCCGACCAGACAACCAATCCCCCACAGCTGGGCGATATGGGCGTTAGCCCGCACCAGCGCATCGTCGCGATAACGCTCGCCGATCAGGATCAACGACAAGGTGAATAACCCGCCAGCGCTGGCGCCGAACAACACCCACAGCGGCCAGATCAGCAGCGTGTCGATCAGTATTGGGATCGCCAGACTCGACAGCAGCAAGACGACTGCGCAGCCGGTAAACAACGCCCGGCGTGACAAGCGATCGGCCAACGCACCAATCGGCAATTGCAGCACCGCATCGCCGACCACCACCGTACTGACCATCGCCAGGGCGATCTCCGTGGTGAAGCCCTGGCGCAGGCAATAGACCGGCAACAGCGTCAGAATCATCGCCTCGAACGCGGCGAACAACGACACCGCCCAGGCAATCGCCGGCAGGCCACGGCAGAACTCAAGCAAATCACGCAGGGTCACGCTGCTGGCCTCGCTGCTCGGCGCACCACTGCGCCCCAGCAGCAGAAACGGAGCAGCCATCAGCAAACCGACGCCGACCCAAAAACCATAATCGTGCTCAGTGCCAAGCAAGCCCAGCAACACCGGCCCGGCCAGCTGACTCAGTGCGTAGCTGCTGCCATACAGCGCCACCAGCCGCCCCCGCCATTGCTCGACCACCAGTTGATTGATCCAGCTTTCACCGATGATGAATACGAGGGTCAGGATCACCCCGATCATCAGCCGCAGCACCAACCAGATCGGATAGCTCGGCAACAGCGCCAGCAAACCGATGGAGACCGCCCCGGCCCACAGGCACAGACGCATGAGGTTGGCCGTACCGAATCGCGCCGCCAGATGGCTGGAGATTTTCGCCCCCAACAGGACGCCGATGGCCGGCATCGCCGCCATCACACCAATGGCAAACGAGCCGTAGCCCCAGCTCTCCAGACGAAACGACACCAGCGGCATGCTGACACCCAGGGCCAGGCCGACACTCAAGACAGATGCCAAAACGGCGAAATAAGTCGCCCAACGCATGTTCCACACTCCTGTGGATATTTTTATTTACAACACAAAACACTGTGGGAGCGAGCTTGCTCGCGATAGCGGTACAACATTCAACATTGAAGTCGACTGTTACACCGCTATCGCGAGCAGGCTCGCTCCCACAAGGGATCTGCGTCGTTCGGGAGGCCTGCTGTAAAAACAGGCCTCCCTTAACGGCTTACAACTTGATCCAGGTCGCCTTCAGCTCGGTGTACTTGTCGAAAGCATGCAGGGACTTGTCGCGACCGTTGCCGGACTGCTTGAAGCCACCGAACGGAGCGGTCATGTCGCCGCCATCGTACTGGTTGACCCACACGCTACCGGCACGCAGTGCGCGGGCAGTGAGGTGGGCCTTGGAAATGTCGGCCGTCCAGACCGCAGCGGCCAGGCCGTACGGCGTGTCGTTGGCGATCGCGATGGCTTCTTCGGCGCTGTCGAATGCAATGACCGACAGTACCGGGCCGAAGATTTCTTCCCGGGCGATTTTCATCGCGTTGCTCACACCGTCGAAAATCGTCGGCTCAACGTAAGTGCCGCCAGTTTCCTGGAGCGTACGCTTGCCACCGGCCACCAGCTTGGCGCCGTCGGCATGACCGGACTCGATGTAAGACAGCACGGTGTTCATCTGCTGGGTATCGACCAGCGCGCCAACATTGGTCGCCGGGTCCAGCGGGTTGCCCGGCTTCCAGGTTTTCAGCGCTTCGATCACCAGCGGCAGGAATTTATCCTTGATCGAACGCTCCACCAGCAGGCGCGAACCGGCGGTGCAAACCTCGCCCTGGTTAAAGGCGATGGCACCGGCAGCCGCCTCGGCAGCGTCTTGCAGGTTCGGAGCATCGGCGAACACGATGTTCGGGCTCTTGCCGCCCGCTTCGAGCCAGACGCGCTTCATGTTCGACTCGCCGGAGTAGATCAACAGCTGCTTGGCGATCTTGGTCGAACCGGTGAACACCAGGGTGTCGACGTCGTTGTGCAGGGCCAAGGCCTTGCCGACGGTGTGACCGTAACCCGGCAATACGTTCAGCACGCCTTTCGGGATGCCGGCTTCGACAGCCAGTTCAGCGATGCGAATCGCCGTCAGCGGCGATTTTTCCGACGGCTTGAGGATCACCGAGTTACCGGTGGACAGCGCAGGCCCCAGCTTCCAGCACGCCATCATCAACGGGAAGTTCCACGGCACGATGGCGCCGACCACGCCAACCGGCTCACGGGTCACCAGACCCAGTTGATCGTGCGGGGTTGCAGCGACTTCGTCGTAGATCTTGTCGATGGCTTCGCCGCTCCAGCTCAGGGCTTGGGCCGCGCCGGGAACGTCGATGTACAGGGAATCGCTGATTGGCTTGCCCATGTCCAGAGTTTCAAGCAGGGCCAGCTCTTCGGCGTGCTGCTTGAGCAGGCCGGCGAAACGGATCATGGTGGATTTGCGCTTGGTCGGCGCCAGGCGCGACCAGACACCGGAATTGAAAGTGGCGCGAGCGTTTTCCACGGCACGCTGGGCATCGGCGGCGTCACAGCTGGCAATCTTGCCCAGCAGACGGCCATCGACCGGGCTGATGCACTCGAAGGTCTCGCCGGAAACGGCGTCGGTGTATTCGCCATTGATATAGGCGCGGCCTTCGATTTTCAGGTCGCGGGCACGTTGTTCCCAGTCGGCACGGGTCAGGGTGGTCATGCGAGTGTCCTCCTCTTATTGATACGACACCCGCGTTCTTCGCGGGCGCTGTCAGGAATTCTGCCCGGCCAGCATGCTTATCGGCCCAAGGCATCCACCACCCTAAACCAGCCACCCATGAAGTTTCAATATATTTGACATAACGCTATTAAACGGCCTTGCGATGTTCATTTTAATAAACATAGACTTTGGGCTGACCAACCACTCGCGCCGTAAAAACGGAGGGATAACAACAATGAACATCCAGAACGTCGTCGACTTCAGCCAGGCTACCACCGCCGCCGAACGCTACCGTCCGGACCCGACCAAAGTGCTCAAGGGCGACCCGGAGCAAGCGGTTTACAACCACTACAATAGCCCTTGTGGTCAGTTGAACGCCGGCGTGTGGGAAGGTGCCGTCGGCCAGTGGACGGTGAACTTCACCGAACACGAATACTGCGAAATCGTTCAGGGTGTTTCGGTGCTGCGCGACAGCGACGGCAACGCCAAGACCTTGCGTGCCGGTGACCGCTTCGTCATTCCGGCCGGGTTCAAAGGCACCTGGGAAGTGCTGGAGCCATGCCGCAAGATCTACGTGGCGTTTGAACAGAAGGCTTGAACCCACATCGAAACAGTCGCTGACATTTTACCGCTGGCCCGGGACAGCGACTCCGGGTAAGACTTGCTGACAGGTGCCACGCATTTCATCGTCGGGACGGTAACGCACAGGACGTGCGCCCACCCGACAACGCAGGCACCCCAACCAACAATCATGCAAGGAGGCAACATGCCAGTCTTACCCGATCAATGCGATCTCGCCATCGCCCAATACACCATCGGCCGCGAATGCACCCCGGAACTGCTTGAAGAAGTTCGCGCCCTGGCCAATGGCGCGCCAGTGCGAGCCACTGGACCGAAGTACCCTTCGAGCTTGGACCTGCGCCCACAACGCATCAACCTGCATACCAACGCCGACAGAATCATCGTCAGCATCAACTGCGGCTGATCCGTTTCGGCACTGACGAAACAACTTGATTCCCGCGTAACAAAAAAGGCCCGTATCTCGCGATACGGGCCTTTTTTGTAAGAGGGTAAAATCAATTACTTGATTTTGCCTAGATTGCAGACCAGCCAATCAAGAACTATCGAACCAAATATCCTTGATATAAATCTCATCCGAAAGAGTGCGCCTGCATGACGCAAACACTGACATAAACGATTAATATATACCGCACTTATTGACACCATATTCTATTATTATCTCGTTGCACCCTAAACAAACAGGTTGCCTTAAATAAATTACGCAAGGAAGCGACATGATATCTAAAATCAATTATCTGAAAAGTTCTGCCCTGACAGCCGTGCTTGCACTGAGCTTGGGAATGTTTGAAGCCTCGGCCTCCGAGCCCCCAAGCAAACCTGACCAATGCAATAGTAACTTTGGATTCAGCACCTTGGTGCCGACTCAGGTCACACCAGAGCTTTTGGAGGAGCTGCGCCGAATCTCAGGGGCGGCAATCGTACGCCATGAGAAAGCAGGCGAGACTTATACTCAGGAATACAGGAGCGATCGCCTCCGAGTATTCAGCAATAAAGAAAACTTCTACAGCCACTTTCAGTGCGGTTAATTAGTTAATCGATCGCTGCTGAAAACTCGAGACCGTTAATAACACCCGGCTCGACAAGCAACAAAAAAGGCCCGTATCTCGCGATACGGGCCTTTTTTGTAAGAGGGTAAAATCAATTACTTGATTTTGCCTTCTTTGTAGATCACGTGCTTGCGAACAACCGGATCATATTTCTTGATCTCGATTTTGTCCGGGGTAGTACGCTTGTTCTTGTCGGTAGTGTAGAAGTGACCAGTACCGGCGCTCGAAATCAAACGAATCAATTCACGCATGATTAGCTCCCTTAAACCTTGCCATCGCGGCGAAGTTCGGCCAGCACGACAGTGATGCCACGCTTGTCGATGATACGCATGCCTTTGGCAGATACGCGCAGACGCACAAAACGTTTCTCTTCTTCAACCCAGAAGCGGTGATGCTGCAGGTTCGGCAGGAAACGACGACGGGTTTTGTTGTTTGCGTGGGAAATGTTATTCCCAGTCACCGGACCCTTACCGGTAACTTGACATACTCTAGACATGCCTCAGCCCTCTAAAACCACATGCCCAACCCGGCATGGGTTGGCCGCTTAATCTCTCAGTCATTTGGCGCCAGGCGCCGCGTTTCTTTAGAGGTCTTACCGGCTACACCTACAGTGAAGGAACCGGGCCCCTAGAAAAGAGCGCTGCTTTATACCAGAAAGACTGGAGAGCAACAACATTCAGTGTGCGTAGAATTCACAAAAACCCCGTTTTCCTGGCTCCGAGCGCCTTGGATAAAGGCTATCGTCGATGGCGACCGCTCGTCGCAGAGAGTCGTTCATCGAGCCAACCTGGAGTTTTGCTCAACCGCTGCACAGCAAAATCTGGTGCCTATAGTCCCCTTAAAATGAAAAAGGGGATAGTCATTTACAAAAGAGCCCACTAGGGTAAGCCTTTTCCAGACTGCACTTGCAGATGGGCCTTCGATCTGTAAAGGAAGCCGACCATGCGCCTCGCTGCCCTACCGCTATTGCTCGCCCCGCTTCTGCTGAGCCCACAGGCCTTTGCCGCCGCCCTGAGCGTCTGCACCGAGGCCAGCCCTGAAGGGTTCGACGTGGTGCAGTACAACTCGCTGACCACCACCAACGCCTCGGCCGATGTGCTGATGAACCGCCTGGTGGACTTCGACACAGCCAGTGGCAAAGTGGTCGCCAGCCTCGCCGACAGCTGGGAAGTCAGCACCGACGGCCTGACCTACGTCTTCAAGTTGCACCCGCAGGTGAAATTCCATCGAACGGAGTACTTCACCCCAACGCGTGACCTGAGCGCCGAAGACGTGATTTTCAGCTTCGACCGCATGCTCGATCCGGCCAATGAGTGGCACAAAGTCGCCCAGAGCGGCTTCCCGCATGCGCAATCGATGCAGTTGCCTGCACTGATCAAGAAGATCGACGCCCTCGATCCGCAGACCGTGCGCTTCACCCTCGACCACCCGGATTCGACCTTCCTGGCGACCCTGAGCATGGGCTTCGCCTCGATCTATTCGGCCGAATACGCCGACAAACTGATGAAGGCAGGTACACCGGAGAAGCTCAACAGCCAACCGATCGGCACGGGGCCGTTCGTATTCACGCGCTTCCAGAAGGACGCCTCGGTTCGCTACAAAGCCAACCCCGAATACTTCGGCGGCAAGCCCTCTGTAGATCCGCTGATCTTCGCCATCACGCCGGATGCCAACGTGCGCCTGCAGAAATTGCGCCGTAACGAATGCCAGATCGCCCTGTCGCCCAAGCCTCTGGACGTACAGGAAGCGCTGAAAGAGCCGACCCTGAAAGTCGAAAAGACTGACGCGTTCATGACCGCATTCGTCGGCATCAACAGCCAGCACCCGCCGCTGGACAAGCCAGAGGTGCGTCAGGCTATCAACCTTGCCTTCGACAAGGCCAGCTATGTCAAAGCCGTGTTCGAGGACACTGCCGAGGCGGCCAACGGTCCGTACCCGCCCAACACCTGGAGCTACGCGAAAAACCTGCCGGGCTACCCTCACGACATCGAAAAGGCCAAAGTATTGATGGCCAAGGCCGGGCTCAAGGAAGGCTTCCAGACCACCATCTGGACCCGCCCTTCCGGCAGCCTGCTCAACCCCAACCCGAGCCTAGGTGCACAACTGCTGCAGTCCGATCTGGCCGAAATAGGCATTCAGGCAGAAATACGCGTGATCGAATGGGGCGAGTTGATCCGCCGCGCCAAGGCCGGTGAACACGACTTGCTGTTCATGGGGTGGGCTGGCGACAACGGTGACCCGGACAACTTCCTCACGCCGCAGTTTTCCTGCGCTGCGGTCAAATCCGGGACCAACTTCGCCCGTTACTGCAACCAGGATCTGGACAAGCTGATCAGCGCCGGCAAGACCACTGGCGAGCAAGGTGTGCGTAGCAAACTCTACGAACAGGCGCAGGCGCAGATCCAGCAACAGGCGTTGTGGCTGCCCCTGGCCCACCCGACTGCTTTCGCGCTGACGCGCAAGGATGTCGAGGGGTACTCGGTCAGCCCGTTTGGGCGGCAGGACTACTCCAAGGTCAACATCAAGTAATCCGCTATACACAAAACCCTGTAGGAGCGAGCTTGCTCGCGATAAACCCGAGAACGCTGCAGGGTGCCTGACTACCCGCGTTATCGTTCACGACCATCGCGAGCAAGCTCGCTCCTACAGGGGCCATGCACTACATCCACCCATACTCCGCCATCGACAACGGATCGCCGTCGCCGATGATGAAATGGTCAAGCACCCGCACGTCAATCAGCTCCAGCGCCTTTTGCAGGCGCTTGGTCAGCACCCGGTCGGACTGACTGGGGTCGGTGTTACCCGAAGGATGGTTGTGGCAGAGGATCAATGCCGCTGCGTTGTTGGCCAAGGCGCGTTTGACCACCTCTCGCGGATGAACACTGGTGTTGTCGATGGAGCCGCGAAACAACGTCTCAAACGTCAGCACCTGATGCTTGGAATCGAGAAACAGGCAACCGAACACCTCGTGTGGCTCGTGGCGCAACATCGATTTCAGGTACTCGCGAACCGCATGCGGATTCTCCAGTGTCGATTTTTGGCGCGCACGCTCGGCCAGATGACGCCTGCTCATTTCTTGCGAAGCCTGCAACTGTGCAAATTTCGCCGGCCCAAGCCCCAACTGCTTGCTGAACGTTTCCTGATCGGCCTCAAGCAGCAATCGCAGGCTGCCAAACTGATTCAACAGGTGTCGCGCCAAATCCACTGCACTTTTACCCACCACGCCCGTGCGTAAAAAGATCGCCAGCAGTTCGGCATCCGAAAGGCTTCCCGCGCCCTGTTCAAGCAACCTCTCCCGCGGCCGTTCCGCCGCCGGCCAATCGCGAATACTCATAGCACCTCCCTGTCTGTGGGCACCGCTGTTCCGTAGCGGTCGCTGTGATATCGTAGCCCATCTTTTTTGCGGGCGAATTCACCCTGGGGAGGGGGTTTCGCCACGTATGTCACCAACGAATTGAAAGGCAGGCCTATGCAGCGGCTGTATCGGAAACGCATTGTTCTGGGCGTCGGCGGCGGCATCGCTGCCTACAAGAGCGCCGACCTGGTTCGCCGCCTGATCGATCAGGGCGCCGAAGTGCGCGTGGTCATGACCCGTGGCGGCGCAGAGTTCATCACCCCGCTGACCATGCAGGCCCTGTCCGGGCACCCGGTCCACCTGGACCTGCTGGACCCGGCGGCCGAAGCGGCCATGGGCCACATCGAACTGGCCAAATGGGCCGACCTGGTACTGATCGCCCCCGCCACGGCAGACCTGATTGCTCGTCTGGCCCAAGGCATTGCCGATGACCTGCTGACCACGCTGGTGCTGGCCACCGACGCGGTGGTCGCCGTTGCGCCAGCAATGAACCAGGCGATGTGGCGCGATCCGGCGACCCAGGCCAACCTGCAAACCCTCGAAAGTCGCGACATCAAGGTCTTTGGTCCGGCCTCCGGCAGCCAGGCCTGCGGCGACGTGGGCCTGGGGCGCATGCTCGAAGCCCTTGAACTGGCCCAGTGCGCCGCCGACTGCTTCCAGCGTCAGGCCCTGACCGGTAAACACGTATTGATCACCGCCGGCCCGACCCAGGAAAACATCGACCCGGTGCGCTACATCACCAACCACAGCTCCGGGAAAATGGGCTTTGCCCTGGCCGAAGCTGCCGTGGAAGCCGGCGCCCGCGTAACCCTGATTACCGGCCCGGTGCACCTGCCGACACCGGATCGCGTCACCCGCATCGACGTGGTCAGCGCCCGCGACATGCTCGCTGCCTGCGAAGCCGCGATCCCTTGCGACCTGTTCATCGCCTCGGCAGCCGTTGCGGACTACCGCCCGGAAGTCGTCGCCCCACAGAAACTCAAGAAAGATCCTACGAACGGCGACGGCTTGTTGCTACAGATGGTGCGCAACCCGGACATCCTGGCCACCATCGCCACCCGCCCCGACCGCCCGTTCAGTGTCGGTTTCGCCGCCGAGACCGAACACCTGCTCGATTACGCTGCACGCAAGTTGAAAGACAAGAACCTCGATTTGATCGTCGCCAACGACGTCGCCAACCCGAGCATTGGCTTCAACAGCGAAGAAAACGCCTGCAGCGTCATCGACCGCGAGCTACACGCCACACTCTTCGCCCAGACCAGCAAGAGCAAGATTGCTCGCCAGCTGATCACTTTTATCGCCGAACGTCTGAACCAGGTTTAATTTACATGCACGCTTTGCAAGCCAAGATCCTCGACCCCCGCATCGGTACCGAATTCCCGCTGCCGCAATACGCCACACCGGGCTCCGCCGGCCTCGACCTGCGCGCCATGCTGGAACAGGACACCGTGATCAAGCCGGGTGAAACCGTGCTGATCCCCACGGGCCTGTCGGTCTATATCGGCGACCCGAACCTGGCGGCGCTGATTCTGCCGCGCTCGGGGATGGGCCATAAGCACGGCATCGTGCTGGGCAATCTGGTCGGCCTGATCGACTCCGACTACCAAGGCCCATTGATGGTTTCCTGCTGGAACCGTGGCCAGACCGAATTCACCATGCCGGTTGGCGAGCGCCTGGCACAGTTGGTGCTGGTGCCAGTGGTGCAGGCTCACTTCGAAATGGTTGAAGAGTTTGTTGAAACCGAGCGCGGCACTGGCGGTTTCGGCCATACCGGTACCCGCTGATCCGGACACGCTCTTTTGTGGTGGGGGAACAGACTCCCTCGCCACAAAATTCAAATTGTCATCTGCAAGGTTTAGCACCGAAAATCAAGGCATTGCCTGGTCAAACCCGTGCCGTCAGGGGCGTCATGGCCCTTTCATACCACGAACTCTCTGTGGAAAACGCCGTCATACCCTTCAGTTTGAACCTGCCACCGAATGAATCGGCGGCCTGTCCAGCCACTTTCGAGATGGAGCATTTCCACAGATGAACACCCCGGCCAAAGTCGCACCCAAATTCCCTGACAGCATCTTCCGCGCCTACGACATTCGCGGCACCGTTCCGGAATTCCTGAACGCCGAAACCGCTTACTGGATCGGCCGTGCCGTCGGCTCCCAAAGCCTGGCCCAGGGCGAGCCAAACGTATCCGTCGGTCGCGATGGCCGCTTGTCCGGCCCGGAACTGGTCGCGCAACTGATCAAAGGCATCGCCGACAGCGGCTGCCACGTCAGTGATGTCGGCCTGGTCCCGACTCCGGCGCTCTACTACGCCGCCAACGTACTGGCCGGAAAATCCGGCGTGATGCTCACCGGCAGCCACAACCCGTCGAACTACAACGGCTTCAAGATCGTCATTGCCGGCGACACACTGGCCAACGAGCAGATCCAGGCCCTGCACGACCGCCTCAAGACCAACAACCTGAGCAGCGGCCAGGGCAGCATCACCCCGGTCGAGATCCTCGACCGCTACACCACCGAAATCGTCCAGGACATCAAGCTGGCCCGTCGCCTGAAAGTGGTTGTCGACTGCGGCAACGGCGCGGCCGGCGTGATCGCCCCGCAGCTAATCGAAGCGCTGAACTGCGAAGTCATCCCGCTGTTCTGCGAAGTGGACGGCAACTTCCCGAACCACCACCCGGACCCGGGCAAGCCTGAAAACCTCGTGGACCTGATCGCCAAGGTCAAGGAAACCAACGCTGACATCGGCCTGGCCTTCGACGGCGATGGCGACCGCGTCGGCGTGGTGACCAACACCGGCAGCATCGTCTACCCGGACCGTCTGTTGATGCTGTTTGCCCGCGACGTTGTAGCGCGTAACCCGGGCGCCGAAATCATCTTCGACGTCAAATGCACCCGTCGCCTGATTCCGCTGATCAAGGAATACGGTGGCCGTTCGTTAATGTGGAAGACCGGTCACTCGTTGATCAAAAAGAAAATGAAACAATCCGGCGCCCTGTTGGCTGGCGAAATGAGCGGGCACATCTTTTTCAAGGAGCGCTGGTTCGGTTTCGACGACGGCATCTACAGCGCCGCACGCTTGCTGGAGATCCTCAGCAAGGAAAAATCCTCGGCCGAAGAGTTGTTCGCGACCTTCCCCAACGATATTTCTACGCCGGAAATCAATATCCATGTGACCGAAGAGAGCAAATTCAGCATCATTGATGCATTGCACGATGCGCAGTGGGGCGAAGGCGCTGACCTGACCACCATTGACGGCGTGCGAGTCGACTATGCCAAAGGCTGGGGCCTGGTACGCGCATCCAACACCACACCGGTGCTGGTGCTGCGTTTCGAGGCCGATGACGAGGCTGAACTGCAACGTATCAAGGATGTGTTCCACATCCAGCTCAAGCGCGTTGCACCTGATCTCCAACTACCGTTCTGATTCACCCGGAGCCCTGAATGACCCTCGAACGCGAAGCCGCCGCCAACACCGCCAAGGTCCTGTCCGAAGCGTTGCCTTACATCCGCCGTTATGTCGGCAAGACCCTGGTGATCAAATACGGCGGCAACGCGATGGAAAGCGAGGAGCTGAAAACCGGCTTCGCCCGCGACATCGTGCTGATGAAGGCCGTGGGCATCAACCCGGTGGTGGTTCACGGTGGCGGCCCGCAAATCGGTGACCTGCTCAAGCGCCTGTCGATCGAGAGCCATTTCGTCGACGGCATGCGCGTCACCGACGCCGCGACCATGGACGTGGTGGAAATGGTCCTCGGCGGCCAGGTCAACAAGGACATCGTCAACCTGATCAACCGTCATGGCGGCAGCGCCATCGGCCTGACCGGTAAAGACGCCGAGCTGATTCGCGCGAAGAAGCTCACTGTTACCCGTCAGACGCCGGAGATGACCACCCCGGAAATCATCGACATTGGCCACGTGGGCGAAGTGGTCGGGATCAACACCGACCTGCTGAACCTGCTGGTCAAGGGCGATTTCATCCCGGTGATCGCGCCAATCGGTGTCGGTGCCAACGGCGAGTCGTACAACATCAACGCTGACCTGGTGGCCGGTAAAGTCGCCGAAGCGTTGAAAGCCGAGAAGCTGATGCTGCTGACCAACATCGCCGGCCTGATGGACAAGTCGGGCACGGTCCTGACCGGCCTGACAACCCAGCAAGTCGACGACCTGATCGCCGACGGCACCATCTACGGCGGCATGCTGCCGAAGATCCGTTGCGCACTGGAAGCGGTCCAGGGCGGCGTGGGCAGCTCGCTGATCATCGACGGACGCGTGCCGAACGCGATCCTGCTGGAAATCTTCACCGATACCGGCGTGGGCACCCTGATCAGCAATCGCAAGCGTCCTTAAGCGATAGCGCAAACAAGAAGACCCCGCTCGGCCTGGCTGAGCGGGGTCTTTTTTTGCCGGCAGATCCCTGTAGGAGCGAGCTCGCTCGCGAAAAACGTCAACAATAACGCGGGGTGCCTGACGAAAAGCGTCGCCCTGGCGTCCATCGCGAGCAAGCTCGCTCCTACAAGTGCTTTGCGGTCAGACGCCGAACTGGGCGCGGTACGCTTCCACGGCCGGCAGATGCTGCTTGAGCTGCGGGTCATCCGCCAGGAATTCCAGCACCTGGTTCAGCGAAACGATGCTGATCACCGGGATGCCGAAGTCACGCTCGACCTCCTGGATCGCCGACAACTCGCCATTGCCACGCTCCTGACGGTTCAGGGCGATCAGTACGCCAGCGGCCTTGGCGCCATCCTGGGAGGCGATGATCTGCATCACCTCACGGATCGCGGTGCCAGCGGTGATTACGTCGTCGATGATCAGCACATCGCCGGTCAACGGTGCGCCGACCAGGCTGCCGCCTTCGCCATGGGCCTTGGCTTCCTTGCGGTTGAAGCACCATGGCAGGTCACGGTTGTGATGCTCGGCCAGTGCCACGGCGGTGGTCGCGGCCAACGGGATACCTTTGTAGGCCGGTCCAAACAGCACGTCGAACGCAATGCCACTCTCGGCAATGGCAGCGGCATAGAAACGACCGAGCTGCGCCAGGGCCTGCCCTGAGTTGAACAGGCCCGCATTGAAGAAGTATGGACTGGTGCGCCCGGACTTCAGGGTGAACTCACCGAAGCGCAAAACGCCGCGATCGATGGCAAAACGGATGAAATCGCGCTGATACGCTTGCATGAAAAAAACCCCAAATACCACGGATTTAGCTAATTAGCTTGACGCCGTGTATCATACACGCACGCGATTTTTGGGGCCATTTATGCGGATCATCAGTGTGAACGTCAATGGTATTCAGGCTGCAGTCGAGCGTGGTTTGCTCAGTTGGCTGCAAGCACAGAATGCCGACGTCATCTGCCTGCAGGACACCCGTGCCTCCGCCTTTGAACTGGATGACCCAGCCTTCCAACTGGATGGCTACTTCCTTTATGCCTGCGATGCTGAAGTCCCTGCCCAAGGCGGCGTGGCTTTGTATTCGCGGTTGCAACCGAAGGCTGTCATCAGCGGTCTCGGTTTCGAGACGGCCGACCGCTACGGGCGCTACCTGCAAGCAGATTTCGACAAGGTCAGCATCGCGACCTTGCTGCTCCCTTCGGGGCAGAACGGCGATGAAGACTTGAACCAGAAGTTCAAGCTAATGGACGACTTCGCCCGTTATCTGGATAAACAGCGACGCAAACGTCGCGAGTACATTTATTGTGGCTCGCTGTACGTGGCGCAACAGAAGCTGGATATCAAGAACTGGCGCGACAGCCAGCAATCTCCGGGCTTCCTGGCACCTGAACGTGCCTGGATGGACGAGATTGTCGGTAACATGGGTTATGTCGACGCCCTGCGCGAAGTCAGCCGTGAAGGCGACCAGTACAGCTGGTGGCCGGATAACGAACAGGCGGAGATGCTCAACCTCGGTTGGCGCTTCGACTATCAGCTACTGACCCCGGGCCTGCGCCGCTTCGTGCGCAGCGCACGCCTGCCACGCCAGCCGCGGTTCTCGCAACACGCGCCACTGATCGTGGACTACGACTGGACGCTGACGATCTAAGTGATTCTTCACTGAGCAGTCTGACAGACAGTCGAAAGAATGCCCGTATCGCAAGATACGGGCATTTTTTATGCGCTCCATCCAAGAGCGCCCAGTGATCTGACTCTCAAGCCGCGGCGAAAAACGGCAGTGCAAGGTACAACTTGATCACGATCACATTAATGATGTCGATGAAGAATGCACCCACCATCGGCACCACCAGGAACGCTATCTGCGAAGGTCCGTAGCGCTGTGTCACCGCTTGCATGTTAGCGATGGCCGTTGGCGTGGCTCCCAGTCCAAAACCGCAGTGCCCTGCCGCCAGTACTGCGGCATCGTAGTTACTGCCCATCATCCTGAACGTCACAAAAATCGCGAACAGTGCCATGACCAGCGTTTGTACAGCCAGGATGATGAAGATCGGCAATGCCAGTGAAGCCAGATCCCACAATTTGAGTGACATCAGAGCGATCGCCAGAAACAGCGACAAGCTGACGTTCCCCAGCACTGAGACTTCACGCTCAAACACCTGATACACGCCAAGCGCCGAAAGCCCGTTTCGTAAAACCACGCCCACGAACAACACGCAAACGAATGTCGGCAACTCAAATGCGGTTCCTTGAAGCCACCCATTCAGGAGTGAGCCCGTCAGCAGGCTGACAGCGATCAAAGCCAGTGTCTCGACAAGCGAAAATGACGTGATTGAGCGCTCTTTGTTCGGCTGCTCAAAACCCTTGGGCAGCCGTGGCTTTTCCTGCTCGAGGCCGGGCACCTGGACACGGCTGATGAGCAGGCGGGCAACAGGCCCACCAATCAAACCGCCCAGCACCAGGCCAAACGTCGCGGAGGCCATGGCCAGTTCAGAGGCAGACGCCAGACCGAACTTCTCGCTGAACGTCGCCCCCCACGCAGCACCTGTACCGTGGCCGCCTGCCAAGGTAATCGAGCCTGTCAGCAAGCCCATCAAGGGGTCGAGCCCCAGCGCCGTTGCAAGCCCGATGCCCATCGCATTCTGGATCACCAGAAGTCCGACAACCGCCAGCAAAAATCCCCCCACGACGCGCCCACCCTTCTTCAGACTGGCGAAGTCTGCACTCAAGCCGATGGTGGCAAAAAACGCCAACATCAAGGGAGTTTGCAGCGAGGTATCAAATCGGATTTCAAAATCGAGGGTTCTCAAAGCCAGAAGACCCAAGGCAACCACCAAGCCGCCTGCTACAGGCTCCGGGATATTATAAGTACGTAAAAAACCGATACGTGAGACAAGAGCGCGCCCCAGCAAAAGTACTAAAGAGGCGGCGACAAGCGTTCCATAAAAATCGAGCTGAAGCATTTGGGATATTCTTGCTTTTACATTCAGGGGCGAACTTTTTACCTGGACACGCCTCTTGAACAGGTTGATCCATCTCAACACTGACTAGTATTGGATTCAGAGGCCGTCAATGGTCCGAATATATCGAAATATTTCTTTATAAATATTACTTGCGGCAACTTTATCAATCGCCAAGTCTCATTGCCAAGCATACAAGCCGCACTGAGCCTTGCAGTTTGTGACTAAACGTGTAAGAAATTTTATTTGCACGAATGAATTTCGTTTGAATAGCGAGCGACCAAGTACGCAACATTAGAGATTAATCTGATTGCAAAAAAACAAATGCCCCGACATGTCGGGGCATTTGTATTGAACTGCGCTTAAAACAGCATCAGCGTCCTGGCTTACTTGATCAACCGCCAGGTGAACGGATACCGATAAGGCTGCCCTTCATTGGCCTTCACCCCGGCAATGATCGTCAGCACCAGCGCACCGATCGCGATCAGGCCAAACAGGAAGAACCCGATAATCACCACCATCAGCAAGAAGCAAATGGCCGAGGCAATGGCGACGGAGATCTGAAAGTTCAGCGCTTCCTTGCCTTGGGCATCGATGAACGGGTCCATCTCGCGCTTCATCTGCCAGAGAATCAGCGGGCCGATGATCGTGCCAAACGGAATCCAGATCCCCAGCAAGGCGGACAAGTGGCAAAACATGGCCCACTGACGCACCTCTTGGCTCGGCGTGGGCAGTGGCAGTTGCTCGTCACTCATGGCGTCCTCCTTGCCTGGAGCAGTCCGGTCAGTCGGCCAATGCGGCCTTTTGCAGTTCGAAGATCTCGTTCATGCCTTTCTTCGCCAACTCGAGCATGGCGTTCAACTCTTCAGGCTGGAACGGCGCGCCTTCGGCAGTGCCCTGGACTTCGATGAAACCACCAGCGCTGGTCATCACAACGTTCAGGTCCGTCTCGGCGGCCGAGTCTTCCAGGTAGTCGAGGTCAAGCACAGGCTCCCCCTTGTACATGCCCACGGAAACAGCAGCGATCATCTGCTTGACCGGGTCACCACCCTTCAGACCGCCACGCTTCTTGATGACTTTCAAGGCATCGATCAGCGCAACCATGGAGCCGGTGATCGAAGCCGTGCGGGTGCCGCCATCGGCCTGGATCACATCGCAGTCGACGTACAGGGTGACGTCGCCCAGCTTGGACATGTCCAGTGCAGCGCGCAGGGAGCGACCGATCAGACGCTGGATTTCCAGGGTGCGACCGCCTTGCTTGCCACGGCTGGCTTCACGCTGGTTACGCTCGCCGGTAGCGCGCGGCAGCATGCCGTACTCGGCTGTCAACCAACCCTGGCCCTGGCCTTTCAGGAAACGCGGTACGCCCGGTTCAACGCTGACGGTGCAGATGACCTTGGTATCACCGAACTCGACCAGCACAGAACCCTCGGCGTGTTTGGTGTAGTTGCGGGTGATGCGGATCGAGCGGAGCTGATCGGCAGCGCGACCACTTGGACGTATCATAGGGAGTACCTGTACTGGGGACGGAAATCTGCGGAGCATTATAGAGCCGCCGGCCGCCACTGGGCACGTCTAAAAAATTCCGCCGACGACCGAGGGCTCTGCACCGCACGTCGGCGAAGGCCTGCCGCTCTTTGTCACACCGTGTGTTTGGGCGCATCCGCGTCACTGCGCTACAATCCTGCGCCTTTGCTGCCAGTCGGCTTTAATTCATTGATATCGGATTCCCGGAGCCTCGGTTCGGTGCCGATCTGCATTGCGAGGTACCGCCATGGTGCACAGCATGACCGCCTTCGCCCGCGTCGAAAACGCCGGCGTCCAGGGCACCCTGAGCTGGGAGCTGCGGTCGGTCAACAGCCGCTACCTGGAACCCCACCTGCGCCTGCCGGAGTCCTTTCGCGACCTCGAGGGCGCTGTTCGTGAAGCCCTGCGCCAGGGTATATCGCGGGGCAAGCTCGAATGCACCCTGCGCTTCACCGAAGAAAACACCGGCAAAGCGCTGCAAATTGATCAGGAGCGTGCCGCGCAACTGGTCGCCGCCGCCGAGACCATCGCCAGCCTGATCAAGAACCCGGCCGCGCTGAACCCGCTGGAAGTCCTGGCCTGGCCCGGCGTACTGGTAGGCGACGCCATCGACCCGCAAGCCTTGAACGCCGAAGCGCTGGCACTGTTCAATCAGGGCCTCAAGGAACTCAAGGCCGGCCGCGAGCGCGAAGGCGCGGAGTTGGCGCGGCTGATCAACGAGCGGCTGACCTCCATCGAAGACGACGTGGTGACTTTGCGCGAACTGGTCCCGCAAATGCTCGCCACCCAACGCCAGAAAGTCCTCGACCGCTTCGCCGACATGAAGGCCGAGATGGACCCGCAGCGCCTGGAGCAGGAAATGGTCATGCTCGCGCAAAAAAGCGACGTCGCCGAAGAACTGGATCGCCTGAGCACCCACATCATCGAAGTTCGCCGGGTGCTCAAATCCGGCGGCGCTGCCGGTCGGCGCCTGGACTTCCTGATGCAGGAACTCAACCGCGAAGCCAACACACTGGGCTCCAAAGCCTTCGACCCGCGCAGCACCCAGGCTGCGGTCAACCTCAAGGTGTTGATCGAGCAAATGCGCGAACAAGTGCAGAATATTGAGTAAGGCTACCCCGACATGACACACAGCACCGGCACCCTGTACATCATTTCCGCCCCTTCGGGCGCGGGCAAGAGCAGTCTGGTCAAGGCCCTGACCGACGCCGATCCGGAGATCCGCGTCTCGGTTTCCCACACCACCCGCGCCATGCGCCCCGGTGAAGTGAATGGCGTGAACTATCACTTCGTCGACCGCAGCGAGTTCGTGAAGATGATCGAGCACGGGGATTTCCTCGAGCGCGCCGAAGTGTTCGGCAACCTCTACGGCACCTCGCAAAGCCACCTGCAGCAGACCCTGGACGAAGGTCACGACCTGATCCTGGAAATCGACTGGCAAGGTGCCGAGCAAGTGCGCAAGCTGATGCCTCAGGCCCGCTCGATCTTCATTTTGCCGCCGTCATTGCAGGCCCTGCACCAGCGCCTGACCAATCGCGGCCAGGACAGTGACGAGATCATTGACGGCCGGATGCGCGAAGCCGTCAGCGAAATGAGCCACTATGTCGACTACGACTACCTGATCATCAACGACGATTTCGCCCACGCGCTGCACGATCTGAAGGCGATTTTCCGCGCCAATCAGCTGATTCAGAAGCGTCAGCAGCAGCGTCACGGCAAATTGCTGGCTGAATTGCTCGGTTAATCAGCTCTTCCCAAAACCGCTGCAAGGGCTTTACATTGGTACTTGCAGCGCGTTGAAGGGCTTGGTCAAAAAATCAGCGCTTCCCTAATCGCTGGTGATTTTTTAAACTGTTGAGTCCGCTCGCCCATCCGGGCAGCGCGCATATTGCATTTGCTACGAGGAAGACCATGGCCCGCGTAACCGTTGAAGACTGCCTAGAACACGTGGATAACCGCTTTGAGCTGGTCATGCTCTCTACCAAGCGTGCCCGTCAACTGGCCACCGGCGGCAAAGAGCCGAAAGTAGCATGGGAAAATGACAAGCCTACCGTCGTCGCCCTGCGCGAAATCGCTGAAGGCCTGATCGACTACGCAGCTATCGCTGAAGCCGAAATTGTTGAAGATGAACCGCTTTTTGCTGCATTCGAGGACGAGTCCAACGAGGCCGTCTAAGCCTATGCCTGGTCGACGTAGCACGGCGCGGGATCACAGCTTGCGGCAGGAGATATCATGCCGAGCATAGACGCCCTCGCCGATCGCTTATCGACCTACCTCGGCAACGACCAGGTCAACCTGGTCCGCCGAGCGTATTTCTACGCCGAACAAGCCCACGACGGCCAACGCCGCCGTAGCGGCGAGGCGTACGTCACGCACCCGCTCGCGGTTGCGAATATTCTTGCCGACATGCACATGGACCATCAGAGCCTGATGGCTGCAATGCTGCATGACGTGATCGAAGACACCGGTATTGCCAAGGAAGCGCTGCAAGCGCAGTTCGGCGAAACCGTGGCCGAACTGGTCGACGGGGTCAGCAAACTGACCCAGATGAATTTCGAGACCAAGGCGGAAGCCCAGGCTGAAAACTTCCAGAAAATGGCCATGGCCATGGCCCGCGACATTCGCGTGATCCTGGTCAAGCTGGCCGACCGCCTGCACAACATGCGCACCCTGGAAGTGTTGTCTGGCGAAAAACGCCGACGCATCGCCAAGGAAACCCTGGAAATCTATGCGCCCATCGCCAACCGGCTGGGCATGCACGCCATCCGCATAGAGTTCGAAGACCTCGGCTTCAAGGCCATGCACCCGATGCGTTCCGCGCGGATCAACCAGGCGGTCAAACGCGCCCGGGGCAACCGCAAGGAAATCGTCAACAAGATCGAGGAGTCCTTGAGCCACTGCCTGGCCATTGATGGCATCCAGGGCGAGGTCAGCGGCCGGCAGAAACACCTCTACGGCATCTACAAGAAAATGCGCGGCAAGCGTCGGGCCTTCAACGAGATCATGGACGTCTACGCGTTCCGGATCATCGTCGACAAGGTCGATACCTGCTACCGCGTGCTGGGCGCTGTACATAATTTGTACAAGCCTCTGCCGGGACGCTTCAAGGATTACATCGCGATCCCCAAAGCCAACGGCTATCAGTCGCTGCACACCACGCTGTTCGGCATGCACGGCGTACCGATCGAGATCCAGATCCGCACCCGCGAAATGGAAGAGATGGCCAACAACGGCATCGCCGCCCATTGGCTGTACAAATCCAGCGGCGACGAGCAGCCCAAAGGCACCCATGCCCGCGCCCGCCAGTGGGTCAAAGGCGTGCTGGAAATGCAGCAACGCGCCGGCAACTCGCTGGAATTCATCGAAAGCGTGAAGATCGACCTGTTCCCGGACGAGGTCTACGTGTTCACGCCCAAAGGCCGGATCATGGAGCTGCCCAAGGGCTCCACGGCAGTCGACTTCGCTTACGCGGTGCACACTGACGTCGGCAACAGCTGCATTGCCTGCCGAATCAATCGCCGTCTCGCACCACTGTCCGAACCGCTGCAAAGCGGCTCCACGGTCGAGATTGTCAGTGCTCCCGGCGCCCGCCCGAACCCGGCCTGGCTTAACTTCGTGGTCACCGGCAAGGCGCGCACGCACATCCGCCACGCACTGAAACTGCAACGCCGCTCCGAATCCATCAGCCTCGGCGAACGCCTGCTGAACAAGGTCCTCAACGGTTTCGACAGCGCGCTGGAGAAAATCCCGGCCGAACGCGTCAAGGCCATGCTGGTCGAGTACCGTCTCGAACTGATCGAAGATTTGCTCGAAGACATCGGTCTGGGCAATCGCATGGCCTATGTGGTGGCCCGCCGACTGCTGGGCGAAGGCGAACATTTGCCAAGTCCGGAAGGCCCGCTGGCGATTCGCGGCACCGAAGGCCTGGTGCTCAGCTACGCCAAGTGCTGCACGCCGATCCCGGGCGACCCGATTGTCGGCCACCTGTCCGCCGGCAAAGGCATGGTCGTGCACCTGGATAATTGCCGCAACATCAGCGAAATCCGGCACAACCCGGAAAAATGCATCCAGCTCTCGTGGGCCAAGGATGTCACCGGCGAATTCAACGTCGAGCTGCGCGTCGAGCTGGAGCACCAGCGCGGCCTGATCGCCCTGCTGGCCAGCAGCGTCAACGCAGCCGACGGCAATATCGAGAAAATCAGCATGGACGAACGCGATGGTCGCATCAGCGTGGTCCAGTTGGTGGTCAGCGTGCACGACCGCGTGCACCTGGCCCGCGTGATCAAGAAACTGCGCGCCTTGTCCGGGGTGACTCGCATCACCCGCATGCGTGCATAGCTCGCCAACACATTACAAGGAGTCATACATGACCAAGACTGTTATCACCAGCGACAAGGCCCCGGCCGCCATCGGTACTTACTCCCAGGCGATCAAGGCTGGCAACACCGTTTACATGTCGGGTCAGATTCCTCTGGACCCAAAAACCATGGAGCTGGTTGAAGGCTTCGAAGCCCAGACCGTCCAGGTGTTCGAGAACCTCAAGGCCGTGGCGCAAGCCGCTGGCGGTTCGTTCAAGGACATCGTCAAGCTGAACATCTTCCTCACCGACCTGAGCCACTTCGCCAAGGTCAACGAGATCATGGGCAAGTACTTCGACCAGCCTTACCCTGCCCGCGCCGCCATCGGTGTAGCAGCCCTGCCAAAGGGTTCGCAGGTTGAAATGGATGCCATCCTGGTCATCGAGTAATGCGTGCGGCGCAGCCCAAGGCTGCGCCGACTGCTCTGCTGTAAAGAAAGCTTGAAAGGATTCCACCATGCGCAACGCGCTTGCTCTCTCGCTGCTCGCCCTGTTCCTGGGCGGATGTGCCAGCAACCCTGCCGATCGTGATGTCAGCGGCACCTGGATCAACCAGGTGGCGATCGATGCTGCAGCCAAAGGTGTCCCCCTGCGTGAAGCGCTCCAGGCCTATGGCCCGAATCTGGAATGGGACATCAACACCAAGGCCAGTCAGGCCCGCTACACCAACGGCTTTGAAAACGTCGAAGGCAAACTGCTGGGTGAAGAGTCCGGTGCCTGGAAAGTCGACTTTTATGGCAGTTCGGCCAGTGAGCTGACGCGTGACGGCAAGCAACTGAGCCAGTCTGCCAGCGACAACGAGCCCGAACAGGTCTTCGACCGCGCCCAGATCCCGGTGCCGGAGGGCGCTCCGATCGGCGCCAGTTTCGAGCGTGCACTGTATTCAGCCTACATGGGCGGCGGCTGGACAATCGTCAGCGGTCCCGGCGAAGGCAGCACCGTGCAATTCCAGGCTGATGGCCAGGTGACCGGCCTGCCAGGCAGCGACCGCTATGCGTTGTGCCTGGCCGGCGATTGCGCATCCATGAGCGGCGGCAACGACAATATGTGGCTGCAACAAAATGGCCAGGGCAACGCCTGGATCTTTGCGCGCAAGGGCAAAGAGCTGGAGATTTTCCAGACCGTGAACACGGCGCAGGCGGATGAAATGCCCTCGTTCACCCCGGGTGAGCGCAAGTGGCTGCTGGAAAAGCAATAAATCCCTGAAAAGATCGCAGCCTTCGGCAGCTCCTACAGGTGTACATGTAACTTTGCAGGAGCTGCCGAAGGCTGCGATTTTTTGCCATTAGCAGCTAACAGCGCCCTTCAATGATCGCCGCATACCCCTCGCGAAAACTCGGGTACTTCGGCGACCAGCCCAAGGCTTTAGCCCGCGCATTACTGCACCGTTTGCTGCCAGTGCGTCGCACGCTGTCGTCATCAGCCCATTCGGTCACACCCAGATACTCGCGCAACCAGCCCACCACATCCGCCAGCGCTGCCGGTGCGTCATCGACGCCGATGTAGATATCATCCAGCGCCACACCACGTCGATCCGCCTCAAGCAGGCACGCCATCAACCCCGCGGCATCGTCCGCATGAATCCGGTTGGCGTACAACGGTGGTTCGACCGCCACGCGATAACCTCGGCGCACCTGCGTCAGCAGCCATTCACGGCCGGGGCCGTAAATGCCGGTCAAGCGCACGATACTGGCCGGAATGCCGCTTTTAAGGGCAAGTTGCTCGGCTTCGAGCATCACACGTCCGGAATAACCTGCCGCCACGGCTGGCGAAGTCTCGTCGACCCACTCGCCCTCCTGTTGCCCGTAAACACTGCTACTGGAAACAAACAACAGGCGATTGGGCATCTGCCCGTAGTCGTTCAGCCACTCCAGCACATGCTCCAGGCCCTGGACATACGCAGCGCGGTAACCGGCTTCGTCGTGATCGGTGGCCGCCGCGCAATACACCAGGTAATCCACGGCACCGATTGGCCAAGTGGCTGGGCAGTCTTTGTTGAACAGGTCACCGGCAACACCGATGACGCCCTTGGGCAGGCGTGAAACGTCGCGTCGCAGGCCGTGAACCTCCCACCCAGCCGTCAGCAGTTGTGTGGCCAGGCGGCTGCCGACATCACCACAGCCGGCGATCAAAACAGTAGGCGCAGACATCAGAAAACTCCCATCGCAAAGCCACAGACTAGCGCCGGCAATAGACAGGCGGCTAGCAATGCAGGAAAAAAAGAGACGCTATTACTTCTGTTAACAAGAATTACTTGCAATAATGCACCCCACTTTTGTTCTCGGCCTTTCGAGGCCTGGAAGAACATCACCCGTTTTTTCTCTCAGGTCCGGCCAGCATGACACGCAATCAATTCCCCGCTTCGCCAACCAAACGACCTCGCGCCTGGAGCGCGGTGGCCGCCCTGCTCCTCAGCCTGATGCTCGCACCAGTCACCGCTTTCGCCGATGCCCAGGTATCCGTTACTCCGGCCGCCGCTACAGCACCTGCACAGGCCGCGACCGATCCTGCCCAGGCAGCACCGGCAGAAACCTTGGGTGAAGACGTTCCTGAAGTCCTCGAAGCCGACAACACCCTGGGCATGGCCCATGACCTGTCGCCGTGGGGCATGTACAAGAATGCCGACATCATCGTGAAAATCGTGATGATCGGCCTGGCCATTGCCTCGATCATCACCTGGACCATCTGGATCGCCAAGGGCCTTGAGTTGATGGGCGCCAAACGTCGGCTGCGCGGTGAAATCGCCCAACTGAAAAAATCCGCCTCCCTCAAGGAAGCCAGCGCCACTGCGGCGAAGGAAGGCACCCTGGCCAACCTGCTGGTGCATGACGCCCTCGAAGAGATGCGCCTGTCGGTCAACAGCCGCGAGAAAGAAGGCATCAAGGAACGCGTGAGCTTCCGTCTTGAGCGCTTGGTCGCGGCCTGCGGTCGCAACATGAGCAGCGGAACCGGCGTACTGGCGACCATCGGCTCGACTGCGCCGTTCGTCGGCCTGTTCGGCACCGTGTGGGGCATCATGAACAGCTTCATCGGCATTGCCAAAACCCAGACCACCAACCTCGCCGTCGTCGCGCCAGGCATCGCCGAAGCCCTGCTGGCTACCGCGCTGGGCCTGGTTGCAGCGATCCCTGCAGTCGTGATCTACAACGTCTTTGCCCGCTCCATTGCCGGCTACAAGGCCCAGGTGTCCGACGCCTCGGCACAGGTCCTGCTGCTGGTCAGCCGTGACCTCGACCACCAGCCTGAGCGCAGCTCGCAACCGCACATGGTGAAAGTGGGGTAATCGGCCATGGGCCTGCATTTGAAGGAAGGGGCAGACGACGATCTGTCCGAAAACCACGAAATCAATGTCACGCCGTTCATCGACGTGATGCTGGTGCTGTTGATCATCTTCATGGTGGCGGCCCCTCTGGCCACCGTGGACATCAAGGTCGACCTGCCCGCCTCGACCGCCAAGCCGGCGCCGCGGCCAGAGAAACCGGTGTTCCTCAGCGTCAAGGCTGACCAGCGCCTGTTCCTCGGCGAAGACGAAGTGAAGGCCGAAGCACTCGGCGCCACGCTCGACGCCAAAACCCAGGGCAAGAAAGACACGACAATCTTCTTCCAGGCCGACAAAGGCGTGGATTACGGCGACCTGATGAGCGTGATGGATAACCTGCGCTCTGCCGGCTACCTGAAGGTGGGTCTTGTCGGTCTCGAGTCGGCAGCCAAAAAATGATCACGACGCGCCATAAGCTGACGCGTTACAGCGGTAGCCTGGCCGTGGTGCTGGGTGTTCACGCGCTGGCCATCGCGCTGGCGCTGAACTGGTCCGCTCGTCCGCCTATCGAATTGCCCCCTCAGGCAATGATGGTCGAGCTGGCACCGGTTCCTGCCCCGCCACCGCCTGCTCCGCCGAAGGTCGTCACCCCGCCGCAGCCACCGGCTCCGGTTGAAGAACTGCCGATACCCAAGCTCGCCGAAGCGCCGAAAGCTGAAATTGCCGTGCCCAAGCCCGTCAAGCCAAAGCCCAAGCCGCAGCCGCCGAAGCCGGTAGAGAAGAAACCTGAGCCGCCGAAGGAAAAACCGGCGGAAGAGAAACCGGCCGAAACGCAACAGACTCAGACGCCAACGGAGAAATCCGCCCAGCCTGCACCCGGCCCTTCACCGGCTCAACTGGCGGCCAAGGCCAGCTGGCAAGGCACCTTGCTGGCGCACCTGCAGAAGTACAAGAAGTACCCGGCCAGTGCCCAGGCGCGGGGCAAGGAAGGCATGAACCGTCTGCGTTTCGTCGTGGATGCCGAAGGCAATGTGTTGTCGTTTGAGCTGATAGGCGCCTCGGGCACTGCCGATCTGGACCGGGCCACCCTGGAAATGATCCGCCGCGCTCAACCGCTGCCCAAGCCACCGGTCGACATGCTGACCAATGGCTCCATCGAAATCGTTGCACCGTTTGTTTATTCGCTGGAAAAGCGTCGGCGGTAAAAAGCAGCAGATCAAAAGATCGCAGCCTGCGGCAGCTCCTACACGGGTTAATGTGATCCCTGTAGGAGCTGCCGCAGGCTGCGATCTTTTTTGCCTTTCGCATTGCCCAGTGTCACTCGACACGTACAGTCTGATAACGTGCGTCTATCGATTGCAGCCGGTATGCTTGGCCCGCAACTTCATGGACGCTTGCTATGACTCTTACAGAATTACGCTACATCGTTACCCTCGCCCAAGAGCAGCACTTCGGCCACGCGGCCGAGCGTTGCCACGTCAGCCAGCCGACCCTTTCGGTGGGCGTGAAAAAGCTTGAAGACGAACTCGGTGTGCTGATTTTCGAGCGCAGCAAAAGCGCCGTGCGCCTGACCCCAGTCGGCGAAGGCATCGTCGCCCAGGCGCAGAAAGTGCTGGAACAAGCCCAGGGCATCCGCGAACTGGCCCAGGCCGGCAAGAATCAACTGACCGCCCCGCTCAAAGTCGGCGCGATCTACACCGTCGGGCCTTACCTGTTTCCGCACCTGATTCCACAACTGCACCGGGTCGCCCCGCAGATGCCGCTGTACATCGAGGAAAATTTCACCCACGTGCTGCGCGACAAACTGCGCAACGGCGAGCTCGACGCGATCATCATCGCCCTGCCGTTCAATGAAGCCGACGTGCTGACCCTGCAACTCTACGACGAGCCCTTCTACGTACTGATGCCGGCGCAGCACCCGTGGACGCAGAAAGAATCCATCGACGCCAACCTGCTCAACGACAAGAGCCTGCTGCTGCTCGGAGAAGGTCACTGCTTCCGCGATCAGGTACTGGAAGCCTGCCCGACCCTGACCAAGGGCAACGACGGCGCCAAGCACACCACGGTGGAGTCCAGTTCCCTGGAAACCATTCGCCACATGGTCGCGTCCGGCCTGGGTATTTCGATCCTGCCGTTATCGGCAGTCGACAGCCATCACTACGCCCCGGGCGTGATTGAAGTGCGCCCGCTCTCGGCCCCTGTACCGTTCCGCACCGTGGCCATTGCCTGGCGCGCCAGCTTCCCGCGTCCGAAGGCGATTGAAATCCTCGCCGACTCCATTCGCCTGTGCTCGGTGGCCAAGCCAGCGGCACAAGTCGCTGCGGGCTAAGCAACGGTCATGAGCGAGTTGTCGCAAGTGTCGGTGACGGCACTCAAGGGTGTCGGTGAAGCCATGGCCGAGAAACTGGCCAAGGTCGGCCTGGAAAACCTCCAGGACGTGCTGTTTCACCTGCCGCTGCGCTATCAGGACCGCACCCGCGTGGTTCCGATTGGCGCATTGCGACCCGGACAGGACGCGGTCATCGAAGGCACCGTCAGCGGCGCCGACGTGGTCATGGGCCGGCGACGCAGCCTGGTGGTTCGACTACAGGACGGCACCGGGGGCTTAAGCCTGCGCTTCTACCATTTCAGCAACGCGCAGAAAGAAGGCCTCAAACGCGGCACGCGGATTCGCTGCTACGGCGAGGCACGGCCCGGTGCTTCGGGGCTGGAGATCTACCACCCGGAATACCGCGCCATCACCGGTGACGAACCGCCGCCGGTGGATGAAACCCTGACCCCGGTCTACCCGCTCACCGAAGGCCTGACCCAACAGCGCTTGCGCCAGTTGTGCATGCAGACCCTCACCCTGCTCGGCCCCAGCAGCCTGCCCGACTGGCTGCCGAACGAACTGGCTCGCGACTACCAATTGGCGCCATTGGCCGATGCGATCCGCTACCTGCACAACCCACCCGCCGATGCCGACGTCGATGAACTGGCCCTCGGTCACCACTGGGCGCAGCACCGTCTGGCCTTCGAAGAACTGCTGACCCATCAATTGTCGCAACAGCGCCTGCGTGAAAGCATGCGCTCCCTGCGCGCGCCGGCAATGCCCAAAGCCACCCAACTGCCGGCTAAGTACCTGGCGAACCTCGGCTTCAACCCGACCGGTGCCCAGCAACGGGTCGGCAACGAAATCGCATACGACCTCAGTCAGCACGAACCCATGCTGCGGCTGATCCAGGGCGACGTTGGCGCCGGCAAAACCGTAGTCGCCGCCCTCGCTGCGTTGCAAGCGCTGGAGGCCGGTTATCAGGTCGCACTGATGGCGCCCACCGAGATTCTCGCCGAGCAGCACTTCATCACGTTCAAGCGCTGGCTCGAACCGCTGGGCATCGAAGTCGCGTGGCTGGCCGGCAAGCTCAAGGGCAAGAACCGCGTAGCCGCGCTGGAGCAAATCGCCAGCGGCACACCGATGGTGGTTGGTACTCACGCGCTGTTCCAGGATGAAGTGCAATTCAAGAACCTGGCGCTGGTGATCATCGACGAGCAGCACCGCTTCGGCGTGCAGCAGCGTCTGGCCTTGCGGCAGAAGGGCGTCGGCGGGCGCATGTGCCCGCACCAGTTGATCATGACCGCCACGCCGATTCCGCGCACGCTGGCCATGAGCGCCTACGCCGATCTCGACACCTCGATCCTCGACGAACTGCCGCCGGGCCGGACTCCGGTCAACACCGTACTGATCACCGACACCCGCCGGGTCGAAGTCATCGAGCGGGTACGCAGCGCTTGCGCCGAAGGGCGCCAGGCCTACTGGGTGTGCACGCTGATCGAAGAGTCGGAAGAGCTGACCTGCCAGGCTGCCGAAACCACCTATGAGGACCTCACCGCCGCCCTCGGCGAGTTGAAAGTCGGGCTGATCCACGGCCGCATGAAGCCTGCGGAAAAAGCCGCGGTGATGGCCGAGTTCAAGGCCGGCAACCTGCAACTGCTCGTCGCGACCACGGTGATCGAAGTGGGCGTGGACGTACCCAACGCCAGCCTGATGATCATTGAGAACCCGGAGCGCCTGGGCCTGGCGCAACTGCACCAGCTGCGCGGCCGCGTCGGCCGGGGCAGCGCCGTCAGCCATTGCGTGCTGCTCTACCATCCGCCGCTGTCGCAGATCGGCCGCCAGCGCCTGGGCATCATGCGCGAAACCAACGATGGTTTCGTCATCGCCGAAAGGGATCTGGAACTGCGCGGCCCCGGCGAAATGCTCGGCACCCGGCAAACCGGCCTGCTTCAATTCAAAGTCGCTGACCTGATGCGCGATGCCGATTTGTTGCCCGCCGTACGGGATGCCGCCCAGGCATTGCTCGAGCGCTGGCCAACCCACGTCAGCCCGCTACTCGACCGCTGGCTACGTCACGGGCAGCAATACGGCCAAGTCTAAGCACCGTCGCAGTTTCCGGGCCATGGGTTTGAGCAAGCTGGTTATACTCCTGCAATTGTTTTGAAACGGATACAGTCCATGACCGAAGTTGCCCAAGCACCCGCCACCCCGCACGCTCCGTCGGTTATTCGGCTGATGCTGGGCAAGTTGGCCATTGCCTACGAAGAAGTGCTGGACCATCACGGCCTCAATGCCGCGCGCAAAGTGCAGGCCGTTCTGCTGGATGACAGCGTCGGCGCATTGATGGTGTTGTTCCCGCAGAGCCAGTTGCTCGACCTCAATCGCCTGACCGAACTCACCGGTCGCCGCCTCACTGCCGTACCCGTCGAACGCCTGGAAAAAATGCTCGGCAAGCACAACCTGAGCCTGTTGCCTGGCCTGCCGGCGCTCACCAGCTCGCCGTGCCTGTACGAAGAAAGCCTGCTGCGCGAACCAAAGCTGCTGGTCAATTCCGGTGAGCCGGGCGTGCTGCTGGAAATCTCCAGTGAAGACTTCAAGACCATGCTGACCAAGGCCAGCGCCGCCAACTTCGGCGAAAACCTGACCAGCATCCGCCCCAACCTCGACCGCCCCGATGACGACCGCGAGGAAATCACCCAGGCCGTCCAGGCGTTCACCGCGCGGCGTATCCAGCAGCGCCTGGAAGCGACCATCGAGATTCCGCCGCTGGCCGAAACCGCGCAAAAAATCATCAAGCTGCGCGTCGACCCCAACGCCACCATCGACGACATCACCGGCGTGGTCGAAACCGACCCGGCGCTGGCCGCACAAGTCGTGAGCTGGGCGGCATCGCCGTACTACGCCTCACCGGGCAAGATCCGCTCGGTGGAAGACGCCATCGTGCGCGTGCTGGGCTTCGACCTGGTGATCAACCTGGCGCTGGGCCTGGCCCTGGGCAAAACCCTGAGCCTGCCCAAAGACCACCCGCAACACTCCACGCCGTATTGGCAGCAGTCGATCTACACCGCCGCCGTCATCGAAGGCCTGACCCGCGCCATGCCGCGCGCCCAGCGTCCGGAAGCCGGCCTGACCTACCTGGCCGGCCTGCTGCACAACTTCGGCTACCTGCTGTTGGCCCACGTGTTCCCGCCGCACTTCTCACTGATCTGCCGCCACCTGGAGGTCAACCCGCACCTGTGCCACAGTTTCGTGGAACAACACCTGCTGGGCATCAGCCGGGAACAGATCGGCACATGGCTGATGCGTTTCTGGGACATGCCTGAAGAACTGGCCACCGCCCTGCGCTTCCAGCACGACCCGGCCTACGATGGCGCCTACGCCGAATACCCGAACCTGGTGTGCCTGTCTGTACGCCTGCTGCGCAGCCGTGGCATCGGCTCTGGTCCGGACGAAGGCATCCCCGACGCCCTGCTCGAACGCCTTGGCCTGAGCCGCGAAAAAGCCAACGACGTGGTCAGCAAAGTCCTCGAGGCCGAAGTGCTGCTGCGCGAACTGGCTTCGCAGTTCACCCAGGGCTGAAAAGCATCGCGAACAGGAATCAGGTGATCCCTGTGGGAGCGAGCCTGCTCGCGATGAGTATCACGCGGTCTAACTGACAGCTCTCAAGCCTTGGCCTTGGCCTTCTTCGGCTTCAAATACTTGGTCAGCCCCTGGAACCAGATCACCAGCGCCGGGTTGCCCTTGATCTGAATCGACTTGTCCTGAATCCCCGTCATGAACGCCAGTTGCTTGTTCTTCGCCTGCATCGTGGCAAAGCCGTACGCGGCGTCTTTAAAGGCAATCGCAAACGCAGGCTCGGCATGCACACCCGATTGGCTGGTAATGCGCCGGTCCTTCACGCGAAATTGCCGCGCCACTTTCCCGTCCAGGGTCTGCAGCTGAAACACCAGGTCCTTGTCACCCAACTGCTGCTGAAACGCCGGATTGGTCCGGCTGGCCTTACCCATCAACAAACCCAGCATCCACAGCAGAAAACGAAACTTCATGCGCACAGCCTCAAGAGAAAAATGAACGGCCGGGGCAGTTTAACGGCTTCAGGCGATAACACCAGTATCCAGCTGCATTAGGAGAAGATCATTACCATTACCTGCACGATGACTACTAAGTCACAGTTATCAACACATCACTCCGGCCACTCCACACGCCACTTCTGTACCTGAAGAAAGACATTCTGTAGGAGCTGCCGAAGGCTGCGATCTTTTGCCCCCCTCTACCCTGCAAACCTATCGGAGTCTTCCTTCAAAATGCTGCGCCATACATGACCTAGGCGAATTTTGAATTCATCGATAACCTCTGATCGTCACCACCAAAAACGGCGACCGGATGTGCAAGTCCGAAATCGGGAGCAAAACTTCTTAACCAAGGATTTACACCAATGACTCCGATACCCGACGCATCCGAAAACGAAGCCACATCCCCCTACGAATCCCTCAATTCCAAAAAACTCCACGAAGCCGCCGAACGCGCCCTCGATCACTGTCTCGCCCCACCAAAACAAACACCAACGAAACGCAGCGGCCAGCTCTTCAGTGTCTGCCCGGACATCAACACCGAAGCACTCCTGGCCAACGCCTCGGAAGATCTGCTATCCATCAGCGCCATCGCCGCTGACCTGGCCGACGATGTAGACGGCTCGCGCCGCTCTGTAGCCCTGGCGATCAGTCGCGTGGCTGAGGGGGCGCATTTGCTGGTAGAGCGGGCGCTGGATCATCTGGATGAGCCGTAAATGGCGGCGATTCTCGCCAAGCAACAAAGCGGGCTCGGCTGATTCGCCACCCACAAAAAATGGGCACCCAACCCTGGTTGGCGTGCCCATTTTTTATTCCACTCCCCCGCGACGCGGGAGGTGAAAGCGGATTACGGATTAACGCTGTCTTTCAACGATTTGCCTGGCTTGAACGCAACGGTGTTGCTGGCCTTGATTTTGACGGGCTCACCGGTTTGCGGGTTTTTGCCGGTGCGGGCACCGCGATGGCGTTGCAGGAAGGTGCCGAAGCCCACCAGCGTCACGCTGTCTTTGCGGTGCAGGGCACCGGTGATTTCTTCAAGAACGGCGTTGAGAACGCGGTTGGCTTGTTCTTTGGTGAGGTCTGCCTTTTCAGCAATGGCTGCGGCGAGGTCTGGTTTACGCATGTGAGTGAAGCCCCTTTGACGGTTTGTTGTTGTTATGTCCGTGCTGCTCTCTGCGGAGCAGCGCCCAAAGCGCCGCAGATGCTCTACTCTGCGGCAGACAGGAGTGAGGATGGCACGCAGTGAGGCCCCGCGCCAGTATCGGCGCGGCCATTGTTAGGGCAAAAGGGGGGTGATTCCGACAGAACGACCGGTATTTATGCCAACAGAGCCGGAAGCTCTTTGTTCAGGGCCAGTTTTTCCATCACGGCGGCGCCGGTGAGGGCATAACCGAGCAGCTTGCCCGCGGCATCGCGGCACAACACCTTGATGTCGGCGCCCTGCCCTTCGACGGTCCATATGCCCTCTGCGCCCCGTGGCGGCGGGGATACCACCAACGGGCAGACCGGGGTTTTGACGGTGATCGGCATCGGGCCATAGGTGACGGCGGTCGGGTTGCCGGCGAGGGTTTGGGCCAACGCTCGCGCACAACTCATCAGAGGCATGACGTACAGCAGATTCAGCCCGTCGACCTCGGCACAATCACCCAGGGCGTAGATGTTGGCGTGGGAGGTTTTCAGGTGCCGATCGACCATGACGCCGCGGCTGACCTGCAGACCGGCCGCTGCCGCGAGGTCGACCCGTGGGCGCAGGCCAATGGCCGAGACCACTACGTCGCACGGGATCACCTGGCCATCGGACAGGTGCGCTTCCAGGCCGTCAGCCACGCGTTGCAGGCGGTTGAGCACTGGCCCAAGGTGGAAGCGCGCGCCGAGGCTTTCGAGGCCAGCCTGTACCGCAGCGGCGGCCGCCGGGTGCAACAGGGTCGGCATGACTTGTTCGCACGGTGCAACCAGTTGCACTTCGTAGCCGCCCAGGGTCAGGTCGTTGGCGAACTCGCAGCCGATCAGGCCGGCACCGAGCAGCAGCACGCGGCGCTTGCCGGCTACCGCCGCGCGGAAACGTGCGTAGTCTTCCAGGTCGTTGATGGGGAAGACGCAATCCGCCGCGTCGCCTTCGATGGGCACGCGCACGGTTTCGGCGCCCCAGGCCAGGATCAGGTCGCGGTAGATCACCGCTTCTTCACCAATCCACAGGCGTTTGTGGCCCGGGTCGATGCCGCTGATGCGGGTGTGGGTGCGTATTTCCGCTTTGAGTTGTTCGGCCATGGCGCCGGGTTCAGCCATGCTCAGGCCGTCGGCATCCTTGTTTTTGCCGAAGCCGGTGGAGAGCATCGGCTTGGAGTAGGAGCGCCCGTCATCGGCGGTAATCAGCAGCAGCGGGGTTTCGCTATCGAGTTTGCGAAACTCGCGGGCCACGTTGTAACCCGCCAGGCCGGTGCCAATGATGACGACAGGTGCGTTCATTCCTTACTCCTCAATTATTCAGGCAGCGATTTCGATCATTTCAAAATCCATTTTGCCCACACCGCAGTCCGGGCACAGCCAGTCTGCCGGGACGTCTTCCCAACGGGTGCCCGGCGCAATGCCGTCATCCGGCCAACCGTCGGCTTCGTTGTAGATCAGGCCGCAGACGATACATTGCCACTTTTTCATTCAGGTACTTCCTCAGGGTTCAGGCGTTTTTCCGGCCGGACGGTCGATGGTTGTAGCACTGCCGTCCAACTCAGCGCGTTTTGTACTGATCGGAGCCGTCAGATGCAAGCCTGTTCGGCGCAACGGCAGGCCATTTCAATCGATATCGGCGGCTGACATGTTAAGCTCGCCGCCTCATTTGCTGCCAACAATGACTCATTGTGCATCACACAGAATCCCCCTCTCCAGCTCCTCTCTGGCTCTCGCGCAGCGAACTGGCGCCCCTCCCCGATGCCTCCACCCTCGATTGGCTGTTCGACGAAGGCTCGCTGACCAGACGTCTGATTCATCTGTCGAATGATGCCTTCAGCGTCTCGCCGATGTTCGAAGGCTGGCAACCCCTGCGTGCCGACGAATGCGCAGCGCTGGACCTGGCCGAAGGCAGTGAGGGCTGGGTACGTGAGGTGTATTTGCGCGGTCACGGCCAGGCGTGGGTGTTTGCGCGCAGCGTGGCGTCACGCAGTGCATTGCAAGGCGACGGCTTGCACATGGACGAATTGGGCAGCCGCTCGCTGGGCGAATTGCTGTTTTGCGATCAGGCCTTTCAGCGCCGGGCCATCGAGGTTTGCCATTATCCGCAAGCGTGGCTGCCCGCCGAGGTGCAATCGCCAGGGCTGTGGGGCCGCCGTTCGCGTTTCGACCGCGGCGCCTTGAGTGTTCTGGTGGCCGAAATTTTCCTGCCTTCCCTGTGGGACGCCACCTGCGCCCAATCGGAGAACCGTTGATGTACCAAAGCCTGCTCAAGTCCTTGAACCGCTTGAACCCTCGGGCCTGGGACTTCATTCAGCTGACGCGCATGGACAAGCCGATCGGCATTTACCTGCTGCTGTGGCCAACACTATGGGCGCTGTGGATTGCCGGCAAGGGTTCGCCGTCCCTGGCCAATATCGTTATTTTCGTCCTCGGCGTGGTGTTGACCCGCGCCGGCGGCTGCGTGATCAACGACTGGGCGGACCGCAAGGTCGATGGCCATGTGAAGCGTACCGAACAGCGGCCGCTGGTGAGCGGCAAGATCAGCTCCAAAGAGGCGCTGGTGTTCTTCGCGTTGCTGATGGGCGTGAGTTTCCTGCTGGTGCTGTGCACCAATGCCGCGACCGTTTGGCTGTCACTGGGCGGCCTGGCGCTGGCATTCAGTTACCCGTTCATGAAGCGCTACACCTATTACCCGCAAGTGGTGCTGGGCGCGGCGTTTTCCTGGGGCATGCCGATGGCCTTTACCGCCGAAACCGGTGAATTGCCGGCTGTCGCGTGGCTGCTGTGGATCGCCAACCTGATGTGGACCGTGGGTTACGACACCTATTACGCGATGACTGACCGCGATGACGACCTGAAGATCGGCGTGAAGTCCACGGCGATTCTATTCGGCGACGCGGACCGGGCGATCATCCTGACCTTGCAAGGCTTGGCGCTGGGCTGCTTGTTGCTGGCAGGGTCGAAGTTCGAGCTCGGTGGCTGGTTCCATCTCGGCTTGCTGGCGGCGGCGGGCTGTTTTGCGTGGGAATTCTGGTATACCCGAAGCAAGGACCGGATGCGCTGTTTCAAGGCGTTTTTGCACAATCACTGGGCAGGTTTGGCGATTTTCGTCGGGATTGTGCTGGACTATGCGCTGCGTTGACCTTTGAAAAGATCGCAGCCTGCGGCAGCTCCTACCGAAGGCTGCGATCTTTTTGCGGTATTACATATGCTCGCGAACGACGTGCCAGACGTCTTTTTTCTTGTCACCCGTCATGTCTCCGGGTTTTTTGTCGTCTTCGTAGTAGTACAGCGGCTTGCCGTCATAGGCCCATTGCATCTTGCCATCGTCACGCTTGATGACTGTCCATTTACCTTCGGCCTTGGCACCCGCCGGCGCCATCATTGGCGGCCAGTATTTGGCGCAGTCGCCGTTGCACATCGACTTGCCGCCCATGTCCTTGTCGAAGGTGTACAGGGTCATCCCTTTCTGGTCGGTCATCATGCCGTCTTTCATCATGCCCGGTCCGGCGGCGAAGGCCATCGAAGGCAATGCCAGGGCAGCGGCCAGCAGCAGGGCCTTGAGGGATTGCGAGTGTAGATTCATTTGAAACCTTCCTTTTGTGGATGTCAGGATTCGGACTTAAAGCTTAGCCCAGGATCCAGCCAATCGCCGACCGACTAAAATACTGTCACACGACTGCAATAATTCCGTTATCTAATGCGGCGCAAGACAGTTAAATGACAAGAGGAATAAGGGCATGGTTGGCAGGAGCATTCTGATCGTCGACGACGAAGCGCCTATTCGCGAAATGATCGCCGTTGCATTGGAAATGGCCGGCTATGACTGCCTGGAGGCTGAAAACTCCCAGCAGGCCCACGCCATTATCGTCGACCGCAAACCGGACCTGATCCTGCTCGACTGGATGCTGCCAGGCACGTCCGGCATCGAACTGGCCCGTCGCCTCAAGCGTGATGAACTGACCGGGGACATCCCGATCATCATGCTCACCGCCAAGGGTGAAGAGGACAACAAGATCCAGGGCCTGGAAGTCGGCGCCGATGACTACATCACCAAGCCGTTTTCCCCACGTGAGCTGGTCGCGCGCCTGAAGGCCGTGCTGCGTCGCGCCGGACCGACCGATGGCGAGGCGCCAATCGAAGTCGGCGGCCTGCTGCTGGACCCGATCAGCCACCGCGTGACCATCGACGGCCGTCCTGCCGAGATGGGCCCGACCGAATACCGCCTGCTGCAATTTTTCATGACCCACCAGGAGCGCGCCTACACGCGTGGCCAACTTCTGGATCAGGTCTGGGGTGGCAACGTCTACGTCGAAGAGCGTACGGTTGACGTGCACATTCGACGCCTGCGCAAAGCCCTCGGCGATGCTTACGAAAATCTGGTACAAACCGTGCGCGGCACTGGCTACCGGTTCTCGACCAAGGCCTGATGAACGCAGCGGTTCCACTTTCAAGGACGTATTTTTTTCGTGAACCAAAACTGGCATGGCACCCTGATTCGCCACATGCTGCTGCTGGTCACCGCCTGCCTGGTGATCGGCCTGATCACAGGCTTATACGGCTGGAGCCTCGCCGCAGGCCTGGGCCTTTACCTGGCCTGGACCCTCAAGCAATTGCTGCGTCTGCACGAGTGGCTGCGCCTGCACAAACCCGATGAAGCGCCACCCGACGGCTACGGTCTGTGGGGCGAGGTGTTCGACAGCATCTACCACCTGCAACGCCGCGACCAACGGGTACGCGGGCGCCTGCAAGCAGTGATCGACCGGGTTCAGGAATCCACCGCCGCGCTGAAAGATGCGGTGATCATGCTCGACAGCGATGGCAACCTGGAATGGTGGAACCGCGCCGCCGAAACCCTGCTGGGCCTCAAGACCCCGCAGGATAGCGGCCAGCCGGTGACCAACCTGGTGCGCCATCCGCGCTTCAAGGAATACTTCGAGCAAGACAGCTACGCCGAGCCGCTGGAAATTCCTTCGCCCACCAACGACCGCGTGCGCATCCAGCTGTACATCACCCGCTACGGTAACAACGAACACTTGATGCTGGTGCGCGATGTGACGCGTATCCATCAGCTTGAGCAAATGCGCAAAGACTTCATCGCCAACGTTTCCCATGAACTGCGTACACCATTGACGGTGATCTGCGGCTACCTGGAGACCTTGCTCGATAACGTCGACGAGGTGAACCCGCGCTGGAGCCGTGCCTTGCAGCAGATGCAGCAACAAGGCGGCCGCATGCAGACCCTGCTCAACGACCTGTTGTTGCTGGCCAAGCTGGAAGCCACCGATTATCCGTCGGACAACCAGCCGGTGCCGATCGACGGCTTGCTGCAATCGATCAAGAGCGATGCGCAGCAGTTGTCCGGCCAGAAAAACCAGACAATCACCCTGGAAGCCGACCCGACGATACTGCTCAAGGGCAGCGAAGCGGAGTTGCGCAGCGCATTTTCCAATCTGGTGTTCAACGCGGTGAAATACACCCCGGCCGAAGGCAATATCCGCATTCGCTGGTGGGGCGATGACCAGGGGGCGCACCTGAGCGTGCAGGATTCCGGGATCGGCATCGATGCCAAACACCTGCCGCGCTTGACCGAACGCTTCTATCGCGTCGACTCCAGCCGCAACTCCAACACCGGGGGCACCGGCCTGGGGCTGGCGATCGTCAAGCACGTCTTGTTACGACATCGGGCGCGGATGGAAATCAGCAGCGTACCGGGCCACGGCAGCACCTTTACCTGCCACTTTGCTCCGGCCCAGGTCACCAAATCCCGGGTTATCAGCACCGCTGACTGATACCGGTCAGCACGCACCACTAGGCAACTGGCCGGTCAGCCGCTACATTGGCTGACTTGCGTCTGCCTTTCAGGCGCGGCTTTTACTTCCCATTCGAATACACGGAACCCGCAAAACTCCATCATGGACCCTTCCCCTGGCTTGACCCTCGCTACAATTTTCGCCGACTTCGGCATGATTCTTTTTGCTCTGATCCTGGTTTTGCTCAACGGATTTTTCGTTGCGGCGGAATTTGCCATGGTCAAGCTGCGCTCGACCCGGGTCGAGGCCATCGCTGACAAAAACGGCTGGCGCGGGCACATCCTGCGCACCGTGCACAGTCAGCTCGATGCTTACCTGTCGGCCTGCCAATTGGGTATCACCCTCGCCTCCCTGGGCCTGGGCTGGGTCGGTGAACCTGCGTTTGCGCACCTTCTGGCGCCTGTACTGAGTGCCGTGGGCGTAGATTCCGCTGAAGTGGTCAAGGCGGTTTCGTTCTTCTCCGCCTTCTTCATCATTTCCTACCTGCACATCGTGGTCGGCGAGCTGGCCCCGAAATCCTGGGCGATCCGCAAACCCGAATTGCTGTCGCTGTGGACCGCCGTGCCGCTGTACCTGTTCTACTGGACCATGTACCCGGCCATCTACCTGCTCAACGCCAGCGCCAACCAGATCCTGCGCATCGCTGGCCAAGGTGAGCCCGGCCCGCACCACGAACACCATTACAGCCGCGAAGAACTGAAACTGATCCTGCACTCCAGCCGTGGTCAGGATCCGAGCGACCAAGGCATGCGCGTTCTGGCGTCAGCAGTGGAAATGGGTGAGCTGGAAGTGGTCGACTGGGCCAACTCCCGCGAAGACCTGGTCACCCTCGAGTTCAATGCACCGCTCAAGGAAATCCTGGCGTTGTTCCGTCGCCACAAATTCAGCCGCTACCCGGTGTACGACAGCGAGCGCCAGGAGTTCGTCGGCCTGCTGCACATCAAGGATCTGCTGCTGGAACTGGCGGCGCTGGACCACATTCCCGAGTCGTTCAACCTGGCCGAACTGACCCGCCCGCTGGAGCGCGTGTCGCGGCACATGCCGCTGTCGCAGCTGCTGGAGCAGTTCCGCAAGGGCGGCTCGCACTTCGCTGTGGTCGAAGAGGCCGACGGCAACATCATCGGCTACCTGACCATGGAAGACGTGCTGGAAGTGCTGGTCGGCGACATCCAGGACGAACACCGCAAGGCCGAACGCGGGATCCTCGCGTATCAGCCGGGCAAGCTGCTGGTGCGGGGCGATACGCCGCTGTTCAAGGTTGAACGACTGCTGGGCATCGACCTCGACCACGTCGAAGCCGAAACCCTTGCCGGGCTGGTCTACGAAAGCCTCAAGCGCGTTCCGGAAGAGGAAGAAGTGCTGGAAGTCGAAGGCCTGCGGATCATCATCAAGAAGATGAAAGGGCCGAAGATCGTTCTGGCCAAGGTGTTGATGCTCGATTGATGCGATTCGTCAAACCGCATTGATCCCAAAGCTTCAAGGCTTCACTGCTTGCCCAACGCAAAGTTGGGCAGCGCGCCGACCGGCTGATTGAACTGGTATGGAATCGATACCAGCCCCAGCCCGGTATTGCGCTGCACCACGAAGTGCAAATGCGGCCCGGTGCTATTGCCGGTGTTGCCCGACAGCGCCAAGGCACTGCCCACCTGTACCCGCTGACCTTCCCGAACGCAGACCGAGCCTTTCTTCAGGTGCAGGTAAACGCCCATGGTCCCGTCATCGTGCAGCACCCGCACGAAATTGCCGGATGCATCAGTGCCGCGCCCGCTCTGGCGATTTTCGGTTTTCACCACCACTCCGCCTCGCGCGGCAATGATCGGCGTGCCCTCAGGCATTGCGATGTCTATGGCATATCGGCTCTTGGGCCCGAAGTGGCTGTAAGGGCCATTGGCGCCCTGGCTGATCCGGAATGGCCCGCCACGCCATGGCAACGGGTACCGATAGCCCACCGTAGGCCCTGAGGGGTCGCCCAGGGAGTATTTAAACTTCGGAACGTATGCGAGGGGCCTCCCGGCTTTAGTCGCCGTGAGCTGCGCCAGGCGAACGCTGCTGCGTAGCGGTATCACGCGCCGAATCGTCCCGCCCGGCACACCGCTGGCGTTCTTTACCCCGGCAAAACTCAATTCGACCTCTACCGGCGCATACAGATCATTGCGCACGTACACGCTGTGCACGCCGTTCTTCTTCGTGATGATGAGGCGCACCTGGCGCTCAAGGTGCTCGACCATGCCATCGCGAAAAACGAACACGTGGGCGCCTTTGCTGGGGCGGTCGCTGTAGGAAACCACGCCATAAGCGTCTTTGGACTTGTAGATGGTCATGGCCATGGCCGAGGTGGCGACCATGAACAGGCCACATAAAAACAGCAGGCGCGTGAACATGAGCAAGGATTCTGTCGAGTGAGGCCTGGGATTGAGCCTAGCAGCTGCTATGGACCCGAGTAGCCGGCAGATGTTTCAAAGAGACAAGATCAAAAGATCGCAGCCTGCGGCAGCTCCTACAGGTGGACACATAAACCTGTAGGAGCTGCCGCAGGCTGCGATCTTTCACAAGCGACGAAGATCACGCGCCAGGAATGAAATGCTTCTGCGCCGTACCCCGCGCAATCAGGCGCGAAATGTAATCGAGCTTCTGCGCATCCTGATCGACAAAGCGGAAGGTCAATTGCAGCCAGTCGCTGTCGGGCTTCGGTTCGTGGGCGACGACGGCGTGCAGATAGCCGTTGAGGCGGGCGACTTCGGCATTGTCGCCCTGCTCCAGGTCCAGCACGGCGCTGTCGAGGATCTGCGGCAGGGTCTCACTGCGCTTGACCACCAGCAGCGCTTCCTTGAGGCTCAGGGCCTTGATCACGCATTGCTGGATGCCGTTCGGCAAACGTAACTGGCCCTGACCACGGCCGCTGGCAGGTGCCGAAGAAGCCGCAGGCGTCTTGACCGGCGGGTTGTTGAGCAGGCCTTTGGACGGTGCAGGTGCGGCTGTTGGCGTGGCGACGGGTGCCTTGCCACCGGTCAAGGCAGCGAGGGAGTCGTTACCGAATGCCGAGCTTGTTTTGGTCGCGGCTACGTTGATCAAGGCGTCGAGTTTGCCGACCTTGTGCAGCGCCTGCTTGACCTTGGTGAGCAGTTGCTCGTTGGTGAACGGCTTGCTGACGTAACCGGATACCCCGGCCTGGATCGCCTGGACAACGTTCTCCTTGTCGCCACGGCTGGTCACCATCACGAAGGGCATGGTTTTGAGGTTGTCTTGCTCACGACACCAGGTCAGCAGTTCCAGGCCGGACATTTCCGGCATCTCCCAGTCGCACAGGACCAGGTCGAATGCTTCCTTGGCCAGCATGGCCTGGGCCTTTCTGCCATTGATCGCGTCTTCGATCCGCATGCCCGGGAAATAATTGCGCAGGCACTTCTTCACCAGGTCACGAATGAACGACGCGTCGTCCACGACCAACACACTGACCTTACTCATCCACCACCCCTTTAAAAAATCCCGGCCAGCATACTGCCTTGCTGATGGCACATTGCCAAAAACCTTCAGTCACGCCGGACTTTTCGTTCGCGGGTGCTGCTTTTCGATTTCGTCAGCCGCAAACAAAAACGCCCGGCCAAAAGGCCGGGCGCTTTACTTGGGCAACCTTACTTATCGTCAGTTTTGCCCGGAACATTAGCGGTTTCGCCACTGGTTCCTTCAACTTCTTCCTTCATGCGCTTGAGACCCAGGTGCCGCACGTCAGTGCCGCGCACCAGGTAGATCACCAGCTCCGAGATATTGCGTGCGTGATCGCCGATACGCTCCAGCGAACGCAGCACCCAGATAATGCTCAGAACCCGCGAGATAGAACGCGGATCTTCCATCATGTAGGTCGCCAGCTCACGCAGGGCGGTCTTGTATTCGCGGTCGATGATCTTGTCGTACTGCGCCACCGACAACGCCAGCTCGGCGTCGAAACGGGCAAAGGCGTCCAGTGCATCGCGGACCATGTTGCGCACCTGGTCACCGATGTGGCGCACCTCGACGTAACCGCGCGGCGCTTCGCCTTCTTCGCATAGCTGGATGGCGCGACGGGCGATCTTGGTCGCTTCGTCACCGATGCGCTCCAGGTCGATCACCGATTTGGAAATGCTGATGATCAAGCGCAGGTCGGACGCTGCCGGCTGACGACGGGCCAGAATGCGCAGGCATTCTTCGTCGATGTTGCGTTCCATCTGGTTGATCTGGTCGTCGATCTCGCGCACCTGCTGGGCCAGGCCGGAGTCGGCCTCGATCAGCGCGGTCACCGCGTCGTTGACCTGTTTCTCCACCAGTCCGCCCATGGCCAGGAGGTGGCTGCGCACTTCCTCCAGTTCGGCGTTGAACTGCTGGGAGATGTGGTGTGTAAGGCCTTCCTTAGAAATCATGTTGTCTGCTCCGCAAAAGCTGTGAGCTGCAAGCTACAAGCTGCAAGCTGATGTGTGTCGTACCCGAACCGCTCTGACTTGCCGCTTGAAGCGTGCGGCTTGTGGCTACTGCTAGCCGTAGCGACCGGTGATGTAGTCTTCGGTCTGCTTCTTCGCCGGATTGGTGAACAGGGTATCGGTGTCACCGAATTCCACCAGCTTGCCCATGTACATGAACGCGGTGTAGTCGGACACCCGCGCCGCCTGTTGCATGTTGTGAGTCACGATGACGATGGTGAACTTGGATTTCAGTTCGTAGATCAGCTCTTCGACTTTCAGCGTGGAGATCGGGTCGAGTGCCGAGCACGGTTCGTCGAGCAGCAGCACTTCCGGCTCCACGGCGATGGTGCGGGCGATCACCAGACGTTGCTGCTGGCCACCGGACAGACCCAGTGCCGACTCGTGCAGACGGTCTTTGACTTCGTCCCACAATGCCGCGCCTTTCAACGCCCACTCGACGGCTTCATCGAGGACGCGCTTCTTGTTGATGCCCTGGATGCGCAGGCCGTAAACCACATTTTCGTAGATGGTTTTCGGGAACGGGTTCGGCTTCTGGAACACCATGCCGACGCGACGACGCAGCTCAGCCACGTCTTCGCCCTTGCGGTAGATGTTGTTGCCGTACAGGTTGATCTCGCCTTCAACGCGGCAGCCGTCAACCAGGTCGTTCATGCGGTTGAAGGTCCGCAGCAGCGTCGACTTGCCACAGCCGGACGGGCCGATGAAGGCGGTCACGCGCTGTTTCGGGATGTTCATGCTGACGTCGTACAGCGCTTGTTTTTCGCCGTAGAACAGGCTCAGGCCCGGCACTTCGATAGCCACGGTTTCCTGCTCGAGGTTCAGGCTCTGCTTGTCGCGACCCAGCGCCGACATGTTGATGCCGTGGGTATGTGCTTCGTGCTGCATGGGAGGCTCCCTGTGCTAACAAATTCGGTTCGTTTTCCGCTGGCCTTGGCCTGCGGTTACACAATTCTTTCTGTAGGAGCGAGCTTGCTCGCGATGGTCGTTCAGACACAAAAAATGTGTCGGATGTACCTTCCTCGCGAGCAAGTTCGCTCCTACAGGGTTATCAGCTATCCAGCGCCTTGTACTTCTCGCGCAGGTGGTTACGGATGTACACCGCCGACAGGTTCAGCGTGGCGATCACCAGCACCAGCAGCAGCGCCGTGGCGTACACCAGCGGTCGTGCGGCTTCGACGTTCGGGCTCTGGAAGCCGACGTCATAGATGTGGAAGCCCAGGTGCATGATCTTCTGGTCCAGGTGCAGGTACGGGTAGTTACCGTCCACCGGCAGCGACGGCGCCAGTTTCACCACACCCACCAGCATCAGCGGCGCCACTTCACCCGCGGCGCGGGCCACGGCGAGGATCATGCCGGTCATCATGGCCGGGCTGGCCATCGGCAGCACGATCTTCCACAAGGTTTCCGCCTTGGTCGCACCGAGGGCCAACGAGCCTTCACGTACGGTGCGAGGAATCCGCGCCAGGCCTTCTTCCGTGGCCACGATCACCACCGGCACTGCCAGCAGCGCCAGGGTCAGCGAGGCCCAGAGCAGGCCCGGTGTGCCGAAGGTCGGCGCCGGCAAGGCTTCCGGGAAGAACAGACGGTCGAGCGAGCCACCCAGCACGTAGACGAAGAAGCCCAGGCCGAACACGCCGTAAACGATAGCCGGAACGCCCGCCAGGTTGTTCACCGCGATGCGGATAATCCGGGTCAGTGCGTTCTGCTTGGCGTATTCACGCAGGTACACCGCCGCCAATACGCCGAACGGGGTCACGATCATCGCCATGATCAGGGTCATCATCACGGTGCCGAAGATGGCCGGAAAGATCCCGCCTTCGGTGTTCGCTTCACGCGGGTCGTCGCTCAGGAACTCCCAGACCTTGCTGAAGTAGAAACCGATCTTGGTGGTCGTGCTCATGGCGTTCGGCTGATAGGCGTGAACCACTTTGCCGATGCCGATTTCGATTTCCTTACCGTTCGCATCGCGGGCGGTCAGGCTGTCGCGGTTGAACTGCGCGTGCAGGTCGCTCAGGCGCGCTTCGACATCCTGATAGCGAGCATTGAGTTCGGCGCGTTCGGATTCCATGTCCGCTTGTGCGGTGGCGTCGAGTTTGCCGTCCAGCTCAAGCTTGCGACCGTGCAAGCGGATGCGCTCGAGACCGGCGTTGATCGCGCCGATGTCGGTTTTCTCCAGGTTCTTGAGCTGTGCAGCCAGCTTGTTCACGCGGTCGACACGGGCCTGCAACTCAGGCCATGCCGCTTCGCCTTCAGCGACGACTTTGCCATCCTGTTTGACGTTGACCAGGTAACCGTAGAAGTTGCCCCACTCACGACGCTCGATGGCCATCAGCTCCGGCGGCGTCGTCTGGTTGGTCAGCCACTCGCCCACGATCCAGGTGAAGTCGTTGCCGTTCAGGTCACGGTTGCCGACCTTGATCAGCTCGCGGGTCATGAACTCAGGGCCTTCGTCAGGCACCGGCAGGCCGGCGCTCTTCAGACGGGCACGTGGCACTTCTTCCTTCTGTACGATTTCGCCGATCACCAGGTGATTGGCCTGGCCCGGTACGTCGTAACTGGCATGCACCAGATCCGCCGGCCAGAAGTGACCCAGACCGCGCACGGCAATCACTGCCAGCAGGCCAATGGTCATGATGACCGCGATGGACACCGCGCCACCGCTGATCCAGACGCCGGGGGCGCCGCTCTTGAACCATCCTTTCAGGGAGTTCTGTTTCACAGACTTCTACCTTTCTTAAAGCGACGAGTATTTCTTGCGCAGACGCTGACGAATCAGTTCCGCGAGGGTGTTCATGACGAAGGTGAACAACAGCAGCACCAGCGCCGAGAGGAACAGCACGCGGTAGTGACTGCCACCGACTTCCGATTCGGGCATTTCCACTGCAACGTTGGCCGCCAGGGTGCGCAGGCCTTCGAACAGGTTCATTTCCATGACCGGGGTGTTACCGGTGGCCATCAACACGATCATGGTTTCACCGACCGCCCGGCCCATGCCGATCATCAGTGCCGAGAAGATGCCCGGGCTGGCGGTGAGGATCACCACGCGGGTCATGGTCTGCCACGGCGTGGCACCGAGGGCCAGGGAGCCCAGGGTCAGGCCGCGAGGCACGCTGAACACGGCGTCTTCGGCGATGGAGTAGATGTTCGGGATGACCGCGAAGCCCATGGCCAAACCGACTACCAGGGCGTTGCGCTGGTCGTAGGTGATACCCAGGTCATGGGAGATCCACATGCGCATGTCGCCACCGAAGAACCAGTTCTCCATGAACGGGCTCATGTACAGCGACAACCAGCCCACAAACAGGATCACCGGAATCAGCAGCGCACTTTCCCAGCCATCCGGGACTTTCAGGCGAATCGACTCAGGCAGGCGGCTGAAGGTGAAACCGGCGACCAGAATGCCGATCGGCAGCAGCATCAGCAGGCTGAAGATGCCCGGCAAGTGCCCTTCCACATAGGGTGCGAGGAACAGACCGGCGAAGAAACCGAGGATCACCGTCGGCATCGCTTCCATCAGCTCGATCACCGGCTTGACCTTGCGGCGCATGCCCGGGGCCATGAAGTACGCGGTGTAGATCGCAGCGGCAACGGCCAGTGGAGCGGCCAGCAGCATGGCGTAGAACGCGGCTTTCAGGGTACCGAAGGTCAGCGGCGACAGGCTCAGTTTGGGTTCGAAGTCAGTGTTGGCAGCGGTCGATTGCCAGACGTACTTAGGCTCGTCGTAGTTCTCGTACCAAACCTTGCTCCACAGTGCGCTCCACGATACTTCCGGGTGCGGGTTGTCGAGCAGCAGCGGGTGCAACTTGCCGCCGGCTTCCACGATCACGCGGTTGGCGCGAGGCGACAGACCGAAAACGCCTTGGCCTTCAGCGACTGGCTCCACCAGCAAGGTGCGGTGAGCAGTGCTGTGGAACACGCCGAGTTTGCCGGAAGCGTCGAGGGCAATGAAGCCCTTGCGGCGTTCTTCGGCAGTGATTTCAACGATCGGCGTGGTGCCCATCTGGAAGGTGCGGATCTGCTTCAGGCGTTGCTCGCCATCGGGGTCGCGGGCCATGAACCACTGGGCCAGGCCACCTTTGGAGTCACCGATGATCAGCGAGATACCGCCCACCAGCTGGGTGCTGGCAGTGACTTGCGCTTCACCGTCTTCAAGCAGTTTGTAGCGACCATTGAGGCTCTTGTCGCGCAAGCTGAACACGTCGGCCTGGGCGCGCCCGTTGACCACGTACAACCACTGCTGACGCGGGTCGACGAAGATGTTCTTCACCGGCTCGGTCATTTGCGGCAGATCGATACGCTTTTGCTCGTTGGTGACTTCGCCGGTCATCATGTTCTCTTCGCTGGTCAGCGACAGAACATTGAGTTGCGAACCGGTGGCGCCAACCAGCATCAGGGTCGAGTCGTTGGCGTTGAGGCTGACGTGCTCCAGCGCACCGCCGGCTTCGTTGACCGCGATTGGCGCTTCGCCATACGGGTACTCGACGGCCGGGGTGATGGTTTTCTTGCCTTCCGGGTAGCTGACTTTATAGGTGTGACGGAACACCAGCGCCTGGCCGTTGGACAGGCCCACGGCCACCAGCGGGTGACCTGGCTGATCTTCTCCGATGGAGGTCACGGTGGTGCCGGCCGGGATCAACAGATCGACGCGCTTCAATTCAGCGCCACTGTCGATGTCGAAGAACAATGCCTGGCCCTTGTCGGAAACCCGCATCGCAACCTGGTTCTGTTCTTCCAGGGAGATCATCAGCGGCTTGCCGGCGTCTTGCATCCAGGCTGGCGTGATGGCGTCCTTGGCGGTCAGGCTGGCACCCTGGAACAGGGGCGCGACGACGTAGGCAAGGAAGAAGAAGATCAAGGTGATCGCGCCCAGCACAGCGAGGCCGCCCACGAGGACGTACCAACGGGTCAGACGATCTTTGAGCGCACGAATACGGCGCTTGCGTTGCAGCTCAGGCGTATTGAAGTCAATTCGCTTGGGGGGGTTAGTAGTCATGTTGGAATTGGCCAGATCATTCATGCGCACACCCTAGCGATCCTGTATGACAGAAAGATGACAATGCAGTGACGCAACAAATCCGCCGCTAGCAGTAACCAGCAGCGGATAGAGAATTAGAGGTGTATGGGGGCGGCTCCTGCCGCCCCCATTTGAGTCCAGAGGGATTCACTCTAGACTCAATTTGTTACTTTTTTGCGACTTCAGCGCCGCCTTCCGCCAGACCCAGATCAGCCAGAGCTTTGGCAGCTACTTTGGCCGGCAGTGGGATGTAACCGTCTTTCACTACAACTTCCTGGCCCTGTTTCGACAGGACCAGTTTCACGAACTCGGCTTCCAGCGGGGCCAGAGGCTTGTTCGGGGCTTTGTTGACGTACACGTACAGGAAGCGGGACAGCGGGTACTTGCCGTTCAGGGCGTTTTCTTCGGTGTCTTCGATGAACTCGGTGGTGCCTTTCTTGGCCAGAGCTACAGTTTTCACACTAGCGGTCTTGTAGCCGATGCCCGAGTAACCGATGCCGTTCAGCGAGGAGCTGATCGACTGCACGACCGAAGCCGAACCTGGTTGTTCGTTCACGTTAGGCTTGTAGTCGCCTTTGCACAGGGCTTCTTCCTTGAAGTAGCCGTAGGTGCCCGATACCGAGTTACGACCGAACAGTTGAACCGGCTTGTTGGCCAGGTCGCCGGTCACGCCCAGATCGCCCCAGGTTTTCACGTCGGCTTTAGCGCCGCACAGACGAGTGGACGAGAAGATCGCGTCAACTTGTTCCATGGTCAGGTGCTGGATCGGGTTGTCCTTGTGTACGAATACAGCCAGGGCGTCCACGGCAACCGGGATGGCGGTTGGCTTGTAGCCGTACTTCTGCTCGAAGGCAGCCAGTTCGGTGTCCTTCATCTTGCGGCTCATCGGGCCCAGGTTGGAGGTGCCTTCAGTCAGCGCAGGTGGCGCAGTGGCGGAACCAGCGGCCTGAATCTGGATGTTTACGTTCGGGTATTCTTTTTTGTAGTTCTCGGCCCAGAGGGTCATGAGGTTGGCCAGGGTGTCGGAACCAACGCTGGACAGGTTGCCCGACACACCAGTGGTCTTGGTGTAGCTCGGGATAGCAGGGTCAACAGCGGCAACCGCGTTGGCAGTCGCAACGCCAGCAGCGACAAAAGTCATTGCCGCCATCAAACGCTTCAGTTTCATGCCTTACTCCTAGCAGATAGGGTGTGTTATTCGGGGCCAAGTATCAGCAGGCCGTGTGAACACTCTATGGCTGAAATATGACAATTGGATGAAAGGCCATTATCCCGATCAGGAGACTGACCTTTCAGTTGTAACCGTAGATGTTGGAATTGCGCAGACCGCCAAGATCGCAGCCGATAATTACCGACCCTTCTTCCACAACCAGGCACCCACCAATATCCCCACCCCACACAGCACCGCCACATAGTAAGCAGGCCCCATCGCACTTTCCTTGAGCAACAGGCTGACGATCATCGGCGTCAGACCACCGAAAATCGCGTAGGCGACGTTGTACGAGAACGACAGACCGCTGAAACGCACCACTGGCGGGAAGGCCTTGACCATCACATACGGCACCGCACCGATGGTGCCGACCAGCAGACCGGTCAGGGCATACATCGGGAACAGCCAGTCGGGATGGTCAGCCAGGCTGTGGTAGAAGGTCCAGGAGCTGGCCAGCAACGCGGTACAGCCGATCACGAAGACTCGTCCCGCACCGAAGCGATCGGCCAGTGCGCCGGCAATGATGCAGCCAACGCTCAGGAATACGATCGCCACGCTGTTCGCCTGCAGGGACGTGGTTGGCGAGACGTGATAGACCGTCTGCAACACAGTCGGGGTCATCAGGATCAGCACCACGATGGCGGCAGACAGCAGCCAGGTCAGCAACATTGAAATGGCGATCGCACCACGATGGTCACGCAGCACCGCCCGCAGCGGCACCTCTTCGGCCAGGGCCTTGCGCAGTTGCAGCTCGGCAAACACTGGGGTTTCGTGCAACCAGCGACGCAGGTACACCGAGAACAAACCAAACACACCGCCAAGCAGGAACGGAATCCGCCAGGCGTAATCCGCTACTTCCACCGCGGTGTAGATGCTGTTGATCGCCGTGGCGACCAGCGAGCCGAGCAAAATGCCGGCCGTCAGACCGCTGGTCAGGGTGCCGCAGGCGTAGCCGACATGCCGTTGCGGAACGTGTTCGGAAACGAAGACCCACGCCCCCGGCACTTCACCGCCAATGGCCGCGCCCTGGATCACCCGCATCAACAGCAACAGGATCGGTGCCCACATGCCGATCTGCGCATAAGTCGGCAGCAAACCCATGATCAAGGTCGGGACGGCCATCATGAAAATGCTCAGCGTGAACATTTTCTTGCGACCCAGCAGGTCGCCGAAGTGCGCCATCACGATGCCACCCAGTGGCCGTGCCAGGTACCCAGCGGCGAAGATGCCGAAGGTCTGCATCAGGCGTAGCCACTCGGGCATGTCCGCCGGGAAGAACAGCTTGCCCACCACAGTGGCGAAGAACACGAAGATGATGAAGTCGTAGAACTCCAGCGCGCCGCCCAGGGCAGACAGCGATAGAGTCTTGTAGTCGTTGCGGGTCAGCGGGCGGGCGGGTTGGTCTGGCTGCGCGATGCTCGAGGGCGCTGTTGTCATGGCAAGGGCTTCTCTTATAGTCGGATCTGCAACCTCAACGACGCTGGCGGAGGTTTGGGCAGGTCCGGCACGATAGCAAATTGTTCGAAAAAGCACATAGAGGTGCATTTTTTGACGGTCAAAATGAGAACCGGACGGTCGTCGCGGAGTCTACCGACCGATATACTCGCAGTCTTGCTCCGGTTTTTCAGGGGTTGCTGTGCGAAAACGCCTGTCAGGTTCATAGGCGATTTCGCAGAGTTTCCCTTTAGGCGCCTTATGGAAAACGTGACGAACGTAGTATGTTCGGTGCTGAATCGTTTTTCCCGAAGACGGCTACCACCAGCAATACCAACGAAGAGTCACGGGTCAGAGGCACCCCCGGAATGATAGAGCTCGAACAAGAAGATCCGATCCCGCAAGGCGACCTGGCCCTGCAAATCACTGCGCTTCCTCGCGAAACCAACGGCTTCGGCGATATTTTCGGCGGCTGGCTGGTGGCGCAGATGGATTTGGCGGGCACCGCTATGGCCAGCAAGGTCGCTGGCGGACGCGTTGCCACCGTCGCGATCGACCGCATGGCCTTTCTGGTTCCGGTGGCGGTGGGCGCGCAGCTCTCCTTTTATACCCAGGCCCTGGAAATCGGCCGCAGCTCGATCAAGATGATGGTCGAGGTCTGGAGCGACGATCCGCTGTCCAGCGAGTGGCGTAAAGTAACCGAAGCGGTGTTTGTATTCGTTGCCATCGATGGCAGCGGTCGCACCCGTTCGGTTCCGCCTCGGGCTCGCTGAAAGAGCTTCTAAACCTGGTAGCCGTTTTGCGGTCGATAGTCGTCCACGTTACTGATCGAGAGCTGTCCCATGAGCACGCCCAATGTTGAAGCTGTAAAACTGGATGAACTGAACTGCTGGCGCATCCGCCACGGTCAGGCCGAATTACTGGTGGCCCAGCAAGGCGCGCACATCCTCAGCTATCAATTGGCCGGCCAGCCGCCGCTGATCTGGCTCAACGACGAAGCTGTGTTCAAGACAGGCAAAAGCATCCGTGCCGGCGTGCCGGTGTGCTGGCCGTGGTTCGGCAACTTTGCGCGCAACCCGCAAAACGTGCAGGCGATGCGCACCAGCAATGAAGCACCGTCGGCTCACGGCTTCGTGCGCGCGATGGATTGGGAACTGGGCGGCATCGAAGCCGAAGGCGAAAGCCTGAAGGTCGAATTCCTCCTGCCCTACCCCGAAGGCGGCTTTCCCGGCTGGCCGCACCAGGTGGATTTGACGCTGAGCATTCGCCTCGACGAGCAATTGCACATCCATCTGACCAGCCACAACCGGGGTTCCGAAACCGTCAGCATCAGCCAGGCGTTACACAGCTACTTTGCCGTCAGTGATGTGCGCGACGTGCATGTCGAAGGCCTGGACGGCCTCAACTACATCGAAACCCTGGACAACTGGAAAACCGTCACCCAGACCGGTGATCTGCGTTTTACAGGTGAGACCGATCGCATCTACCTGGACGTCCCGCCGCAGTTGAGCATCGTCGATCCGGCCTGGGAGCGCCGCATCGAACTGACCAGCACCGGCTCGCGCACCGCGGTGATCTGGAACCCGTGGATCGACCGCGCCGCCGCGTTCAGTGACATGGCCGACGACGGCTGGCAGCGCATGCTGTGCATCGAGACGGCGAACGTGATGGGCGATGTGGTGAACCTGGCGCCGGGTGCCAGCCATACGCTTGGCGTGAGCGTCGGTAGCCAGCCGCTCTAATCAGCGCCATAACCCCCTGTAGGAGCGAGCTTGCTCGCGAAAAACGTGAGGACAACGCGTATCCAGATAACACGCGTTATCGTTAGCCTCCATCGCGAGCAAGCTCGCTCCTACAGGGGTTTGGTGCAGTTGTTACAGATCCGACTCTTCCACCACCCGCACCTTCTGCGCATCCAGCGCATACGCCGCATCGGCCAGGTCATTGCTGACCTTCTCGACTTTCAGCGTGCCGGTGACCCACAGCGGCGTGTAGATATCGTTCAGCTTCAGGCCCTTTGGATAGCGCACCAGCACCAGCTGGTTGGGCGGCGGAGGTGGCACATGGATGCACGCGCCCGGGTACGGCACCAGGAAGAACAGCGTACTGCGGCCCTTGGCATCGGACTCCAGCGGCACCGGATAACCACCGATGCGGATGTTCTTGTCGTTCATCGACGCAACGGTCTTGGTCGAGTACATCACCGCCGGCAAGCCTTTGGCCTGCTTCATCCCACCTTTGTCGGTGAAAGTGCCAATGGCTTCAGGGGAGTTGTGGTCGATTTCAGGCATGGCCTCGAGGGCCTTCTGGTCCGACTTGGGCATCAATTCAAGCCAGTCGGTTTCCGGCAGTTCGCCGGCATGGGCAAGGCCCGAACCCAGTAAAACAAGAGTCAACAAAAGACCGCGCATGAAGGTGCTCGCCAAAGGGAAGAACAGGAAACGCCGAGCATTCTAGCCCTCCCGGCTTGTGCCGCCGAGAGGACTTTGTCGCTTGGTTCAGTTCTTTTTGACCAGGCCGTAGATCACCAGCAGGATGACCGCGCCAACCAACGCACCGATAAAGCCTGCACCTTGGCCAGCCTGATAAATGCCCAGAGCCTGGCCGCCATAAGTCGCCGCCAGCGAACCGCCAATACCGAGCAGGATGGTCATGATCCAACCCATGCTGTCATCACCCGGTTTCAGAAACCGCGCCAGCAGGCCGACGATCAAGCCGATAAAGATGGTTCCGATAATTCCCATGGCATTTCCCTCTGATTGATACAGGACACCCAGCCAAAGCCTAGTCAGACTTCAGCATCCTGCCATGAGAGAACGGCGGTCCCTGAATGGTTCCGCCGCTGCCACATGAAACTATTCGGCGATCAGCGCTTCGACCTTGAGGATCTGCGCAGTCAGCGTTTCGCGATCCGCACAACGCAGGTTGGCGTGACCGACCTTGCGGCCGACCTTGAAGGCCTTGCCATAGTGATGCAGATGGCAATCGGCGATAGCCAAGACCTTCTCGGTGTCCGGCACTTTGCCGATGAAGTTGAGCATCGCGCTTTCGCCGACCTTGGCCGTCGAACCCAACGGCAGACCGGCGACGGCCCGCAGGTGGTTTTCGAACTGGCTGCACTCAGCGCCCTCGGTGGTCCAGTGCCCGGAGTTGTGCACGCGCGGAGCGATTTCGTTGGCCTTGAGGCCACCGTCGACTTCGAAGAACTCGAACGCCATCACGCCGACGTAATCCAGTTGCTTGAGCACACGGCTGGAGTAGTCTTCGGCCAGGGCTTGCAACGGGTGATCGGTGCTGGCCACGGACAGCTTGAGGATGCCGCTGTCATGGGTGTTGTGCACCAGCGGATAGAAGCGGGTTTCACCGTCACGGGCGCGCACGGCGATCAGCGAGACTTCACCGGTGAACGGCACGAAGCCTTCCAGCAGACAGGCCACGCTGCCCAGTTCGGCGAAGGTGCCAACCACATCTTCAGGGGTGCGCAGGACTTTCTGGCCCTTGCCGTCGTAACCCAAAGTACGGGTTTTCAGCACCGCCGGCAGACCGATGGAAGCCACGGCGGCGTCCAGGTCGGCCTGGGACTGGATGTCGGCGAACGCCGGGGTAGGAATCCCCAGATCCTTGAACATGCTCTTCTCGAACCAGCGATCGCGGGCGATGCGCAGGGCTTCGGCGCTCGGGTAGACCGGGACGAATTGCGAAAGGAAAGCCACGGTCTCGGCCGGAACGCTTTCGAACTCGAAGGTCACCAGATCGACTTCATCGGCCAGCTGACGCAGGTGATCCTGATCGCCGTAATCGGCTCGCAGGTGTTCGCCCAACGCGGCTGCGCAGGCATCCGGCGCAGGGTCCAGAAAAGCGAAGTTCATGCCCAGCGGAGTGCCCGCCAGCGCCAACATGCGACCCAGTTGGCCGCCACCGATTACACCGATCTTCATCGTCAACAACCTCAGGCGATGCGTGGGTCTGGATTGTCCAGGACGCTGTCTGTCTGCTCAGCACGGAAAGTTTTCAGCACCGCGTGGAACTGCGGGTGCTTGGCGCCCAGGATACTCGCCGACAACAGCGCTGCGTTGATCGCACCCGCCTTGCCGATGGCCAGAGTGGCAACCGGAATGCCTGCTGGCATCTGCACAATGGAGAGCAGCGAATCAACGCCCGAAAGCATGGCGGACTGCACGGGTACGCCCAACACCGGCAAGTGGGTCTTGGCCGCACACATGCCTGGCAAGTGAGCCGCGCCACCGGCACCGGCGATGATCACCTCGATGCCCCGTGCTTCGGCCTCTTCGGCGTACTGAAACAGCAGGTCCGGGGTGCGGTGGGCAGAAACCACTTTCACCTCGTAGGGGATGCCGAGCTTTTCCAGCATATCGGCGGTGTGGCTAAGGGTGGACCAATCGGACTTGGAGCCCATGATCACGCCAACCAGTGCACTCATCGTCGTGCCTCTTCTCTCTGGGCGCCCGCAGGCGCATCAAAAAACAACAAGCCACGCAGAATGCGTGGCTTGATTGTACGAATTATGGCCGGTCGTAACCGGCCGAAGGCCGCGCAGTATACCTCAATGAGGCAGATAAACAGCCCCTGTTGCGACCATCTGTCATGCCATCGAGAAATCCATGCTTCTTGACTATCAAGTCAAGCATTAGATTCCGGCATGTCACGAAGTGCTTGATTTATTACTTCAATGAATTTCGCGACTTTTATCATCATTAGTTGCCGGATTATTGAGATTATAAATATTAAAAAACAAACTATAAGTGGTTAAAAATCTGTGAAAAATTTAGCCTCAAACGGTAGGAAACTTTAAATTAAATAGGGAGTTCAACAGATATGAAAAAAACCATCACCATAATGGTCATCATTCACAGCGACCTACAGGGTTATCAAAAAAACAAATTATACGCCGATTATTTTGCGTGGCTTAAAACCGAACTCGAACTCATCTCGGGACGTGAAGTCCTGATTTTAATGTACCACCATGACGAAGCTCCAAATCTGGCCGGATATAACTACAGGAATGAGAATAATGCGGCCGCATTGCAAGGCTGGAGAGATCTGTTACACGACTTGTATTCAAAAATTTTATACAGGGACCGTGATGAAGCGAATCTCACCAAGTTTCTCTTGCTGACCCGAGACAACATCAACGAACAGCTCGGCGGCGTTCTCGGGTGGACAGGCGGATTTGCCATGATCGAAGGTCATTGCGCAATCGCGTCGATCGGCTCTTACCGAACGCCCGCACATGAAATAGGCCATATGTTTGGCGCGACCCACGAAGACAGTGAAGTTGTCTATGACGGCTGGTGGCACGACACAATCATGCTTGTCGATGAGTTTTCTCTTGCTCGTGGAAACGTTTACCGCTTCAGCGACAAGAACAGGAAAAATATTCGCGAATATCTAAATCGCTTTTCATAAGTTCAGTCTGCCGTGCGGTAGTTACCACAAACAGTCTCATGAAGCCGAGCCGGCCGCCCCACCCTCCAACTTGCGCCACAACAATCGCACGTTGGCCTTGCGCACCAGCGCACAGCGGTACAGACGAATCTCCAGCGGCACATGCCACTGCGGCCCGCCGCAGACCACCAGTTCACCGCGCGCCAGTTCGGCGCGCACACTCAGTTGCGGCACCCAGGCGATGCCCAGGCCCTCCAGGGCCATGCTTTTCAGGCTGTCGGCCATGGCGGTTTCGTAGATCGTGGTGAAGCGCAGCGCTCGTTGACGCAGCAGCAAGTTCACCGAACGCCCGAGAAAGGCCCCGGCGCTGTACGCCAGCAACGGCACGCTGCCTTCGCCTTCCAGATCGAACAGTGGTTTGCCATTGGCGTCGGCGGCACACACCGGCAGCATCTCGGTGTGGCCAAGGTGCAGCGAGGGGAAGATTTCCGGGTCCATCTGCATCGCGGCGTCCGGGTCGTAGAACGCCAGCATCAGATCGCAACCGCCTTCGCGCAACGCATGCACGGCGTCGCCGACGTTGGTTGCCACCAGCCGCGTGGCGATGTTCAAGCCTTCGTTGCGCAATTGCGCGATCCAGCGCGGAAAGAAACCAAGCGCCAGGGAATGCGCCGCCGCGACCTGCATCACTTCGCCCTGCCCACCTTCCAGGTGATGCAGATGGCGCAGCACTTCGCCCAGTTGCTCGACCACGGTGCGCGCGGTAACCAGAAACAATTGCCCTGCTGCCGTCAGTTCCACCGGCGTTCGGGAACGGTTGACCAGAGTCAGACCGAGCGCGGCCTCAAGGCTACGGATTCGCCGACTGAATGCCGGTTGCGTCACGAAACGCCGCTCGGCTGCCTGAGAGAAACTGCGGGTGGCGGCCAGGGCACTAAAGTCCTCCAGCCATTTGCTTTCCAGATTCATCACGCCCTCCCGGAGATGCACCAATTTAGGTCATACGCCTGCCGACAACACGGCGTCACACGGGCATTATGCCGAATGTGCATAGGCTAGTGTTTAACAGCATTGGCCCAAAATTCTGCACAAGCCTAGCATTCACAGCGTTCCGGCACAGACCGGGTCCATATTGAGATGATTTCTATCATGTCCTCCGCTGCATCATTCCGCACAGAAAACGACCTGCTTGGCGCTCTCGAAGTACCCGCTCAAGCGTATTACGGTATCCAGACCCTGCGAGCGGTGAATAACTTCCGCCTCTCGGGCGTTCCGATTTCGCACTACCCGAAACTGGTTGTCGGCCTGGCCATGGTCAAACAGGCCGCCGCTGACGCCAACCGTGAACTGGGTCACCTGAGCGAAGCCAAGCACGCTGCCATCAGCGAAGCCTGTGCACGTTTGATCCGCGGCGACTTCCACGAAGAGTTCGTGGTGGACATGATTCAAGGCGGCGCTGGCACTTCGACCAACATGAATGCCAACGAAGTCATCGCCAACATCGCACTGGAGGCCATGGGTCACCAGAAAGGCGAATACCAGTACCTGCACCCGAACGACGACGTGAACATGGCGCAGTCGACCAACGACGCGTATCCAACGGCGATCCGTCTGGGTCTGTTGCTGGGTCACGACGCCCTGCTCGCCAGCCTCGACAGCCTGATTCAGGCATTCGCAGCCAAGGGTGAAGAATTCAACCACGTCCTGAAGATGGGTCGTACCCAACTGCAAGACGCCGTGCCGATGACCCTGGGTCAGGAATTCCGTGCGTTCGCCACCACTATGGGCGAAGACCTGGCCCGTCTGAAGACGCTGGCCCCGGAACTGCTGACTGAAGTGAACCTGGGCGGCACCGCGATCGGTACCGGTATCAACGCCGACCCGCGTTATCAGGCTCTGGCTGTTCAGCGCCTGGCAGTGATCAGCGGTCAACCGCTGGTACCGGCCGCCGACCTGATCGAAGCCACTTCCGACATGGGCGCCTTCGTGCTGTTCTCCGGCATGCTCAAGCGTACCGCGGTCAAGCTGTCGAAGATTTGCAACGACCTGCGCCTGCTGTCCAGCGGCCCACGTACCGGCATCAACGAGATCAACCTGCCGGCACGTCAGCCAGGCAGTTCGATCATGCCAGGCAAGGTCAACCCGGTTATTCCGGAAGCGGTCAACCAGGTGGCGTTCCAGATCATCGGTAACGACCTGGCGCTGACCATCGCGGCCGAAGGCGGCCAGTTGCAACTGAACGTGATGGAGCCGCTGATCGCCTTCAAGATCTTCGACTCGATCCGCCTGCTGCAACGCGCCATGGACATGCTGCGCGAGCACTGCATCGTCGGCATCACCGCCAACGAAGCACGCTGCCGTGAACTGGTCGAGCACTCGATCGGCCTGGTCACTGCGCTGAACCCGTACATCGGCTACAAAAATGCCACCCGCATCGCCGCCCTCGCCCTTGAAAGCGGCCGCGGCGTGCTGGAACTGGTGCGTGAAGAAGGTCTGCTCGACGAAGCCATGCTCGCCGACATCCTGCGCCCGGAAAACATGATTGCTCCGCGACTGGTGCCTCTGAAGGCATAACCCGACGCGTTATTTGTAGCACCGCTCACCAGGTCGAGGGACTAGACACCTCTCACCTTTTGAGGGCCTGGAGATCAATCTCCAGGCCCTTTTTTTTAACTGTTTTGTAGGAGCGAGCTTGCTCGCGAAAGATGTTTAACGATAACGCGTAAACCTGATGGCCAACGGCGCCCTTGAGTTTTTCGCGAGCGAGCTCGCTCCTACAGGAGCCCGACGCCGGTAACGTCAGGTGTTTCAAAGGTTTCGCGATACGACACGTACCACAACCATGCAGACGGACGGCACCGTCATCGGTATAGTGCCGCCCCTCTTCGTGTGAGCGGTCGTCGGTAGCGAGGCCTCAACCCATGCGAAACCCGAACTAATAACAAACCCGCGATATGAAACCGGGACGAACGTTGACCCGCCTGTTGTGCCGTGCGCCAGCGGGTGTAACTCGATGTGTTTACCCGGCCAGCATTTGCCTACACAAAAAACAGCGAGGAATAATCCATGCTCGAAGTCATTAACGACTTCCTCTCAGGGAAAGTACTGATCGTGCTCATTGTCGGGCTCGGTAGCTACTTCACGATCCGCTCGCGTTTCGTTCAACTGCGTCATTTCTTCCACATGTTCGCGGTGTTCCGCGACAGCCTCAAAAGCAGCGCCGGGCAACTCAGTTCGTTCCAGGCCCTGATGCTCAGCCTCGCCGGCCGCGTCGGTGCGGGCAACATCGCCGGCGTCGGCATTGCCGTGACCCTCGGTGGCCCCGGTGCCGTGTTCTGGATGTGGGTGACCGCGCTGGTCGGCATGTCCAGCAGCTTCTTCGAATGTTCCCTCGGCCAGCTCTACAAACGCTGCGATTCCGAAGGCCAGTTCCGTGGCGGTCCGTCCTATTACATCCAGCACGGTCTGCAAAAACGCTGGCTGGGCATGCTGATGGCGTTCTTGCTGCTGGTGACGTTCGGCTTCGCCTTCAACGGCCTGCAAGCCCACGCTGTGACGCACTCGTTGAACAACGCGTTCGGCCTCGACACCACCTACACCGGCATCGGCCTTGCCGTGCTGCTGGGCCTGGTGTTCATCGGCGGGATCAAGCGCATCGCCAAGGTCGCCGACCTGTTGGTACCGGTGAAAACCCTGGTGTACATCGGCGTGACCCTCTACGTGATCGTGCTGCAGTTCGACCATGTGCCGGGCATGCTGATGACCATCATCAAGAGCGCCTTCGGTCTGGACCAGGCCTTCGGTGGCCTGATTGGCAGCGCCATTGTCATGGGCGTGAAGCGTGGCGTGTTCGCCAACGAAGCCGGCCTGGGCAGTGCGCCGAACGTGGCGGCAGTTGCGGCGGTCGAGCACCCGGTGGCACAAGGTGTGGTCCAGGCGTTCAGCGTGTTCCTCGATACCTTCGTGATCTGTACCTGCACCGCACTGCTGATCCTGCTTTCCGGCTTCTACACCCCGGGCTTCGAAGGCGACGGCATTGCCCTGACCCAGAACTCGTTGGCCGCCGTGGTCGGTGACTGGGGCCGGATGTTCATCTCCGTGGCCCTGGCGTTGTTCGTGTTCACCTCGATCCTCTACAACTACTACCTTGGCGAGAGCAACCTGCGCTTTTTGATCGGTGAAAACCGCAAGGCGCTGATTGGCTATCGCGCGCTGGTACTGGTGCTGATTTTCTGGGGCGCCATCGAAAACCTCGGCACCGTATTTGCCTTCGCCGACATCACCATGACTATGCTCGCGTTCGTCAACCTGATCGCGCTGTTCCTGCTGTTCAAGGTCGGCATGCGCATCCTGCGTGACTACGATGATCAGCGCGCCGCTGGCATCAAGACGCCGGTGTTCGACTCGGCCAAGTTCCCGGACCTGGACCTGGACCGCCAGGCGTGGCCGGCCAATCCGCCAGCCGCTCAGGCTGAAGCGACGCTAAAGGCCGCGACCGCAGCGCAACACTGATCGGTTAAAGTGCGGAAATCCCATGTGGGAGCGAGCCTGCTCGCGAATGCGGACTGACATTCAATATTGATGTCGACTGACACACCGCTATCGCGAGCAGGCTCGCTCCCACAAGGAAGTCATCGATTTCGGAGATTCCCATGAATTCCTCGACCTACCCTGCCGCCCAGCACGTGATGGTGCTCTATACCGGCGGCACCATCGGCATGCAGGCCAGCGCCCACGGCCTGGCCCCGGCGTCCGGTTTCGAAGCGCGGATGCGTGAGTATCTGCACAGCCAGCCTGAGCTGGTGGTGCCGCAATGGCGCTTTCGCGAAATGTCGCCGCTGATCGACAGCGCCAACATGACCCCGGCGTATTGGCAACAACTGCGCGAAGCGGTGGTCGACGCGGTGGATGTTCAGGGCTGCGACAGCGTGCTGATCCTGCATGGCACCGACACTCTGGCCTACAGCGCCGCCGCCATGAGTTTCCAGTTGCTCGGCCTGCATGCCCGCGTGTGCTTCACCGGCTCGATGCTGCCGGCCGGCGTCACCGACAGCGACGCCTGGGAAAACCTCGGCGGCGCGCTGGTTGCACTGGGCCAGGGCATCGCGCCGGGCGTGCATCTGTATTTCCATGGCGAACTGCTTGACCCAACCCGTTGCGCGAAGGTACGCAGTTTTGGCCGGCATCCGTTCAAGCGCCTGGAGCGTCAGGGCGGTGGCGTGAAGGTGCCTTCTTTACCAACACAGCTGAATTACAACCAGCCCAAACAATTGGCGAACGTCGCGGTACTGCCGCTGTTCCCCGGCATCAGCGCCGAGGTGCTGGATGGTTTGCTCGACAGTGGCATTCAAGGCCTGGTGCTGGAGTGCTACGGCAGCGGCACCGGCCCGAGCGACAACCCCGGGTTTCTCGCCAGCCTTGGGCGCGCGCGGGACAACGGCGTGGTCGTGGTCGCGGTGACGCAGTGCCATGAAGGCGGTGTTGTACTGGACGTCTATGAAGCCGGCAGTCGCTTGCGCGGTGTGGGCGTGTTGTCCGGTGGCGGCATGACCCGTGAAGCGGCGTTCGGCAAGTTGCATGGGTTGTTGGGGGCGGGGCTTGAGACAGAAGAAGTTCGTCGACTTGTCGAACTCGACTTGTGCGGCGAGCTGAGCTGAATCAACACATAACCCTGTGGGAGCGGGCTTGCTCGCTCCCACATTAAGATCCTCACCCGGCATACAACTTGCTGCGTTCCAGCCATCCCAAGGCTGGAAGTCCTCATGCTCCACTCCCACCTCACCACGCTCAACGCAGTCTCCCTGGTACTCGATGCCTTCAAGGCACAAGGCTTGTCCAGCGAAGCGCTGCTGGCCGGCAGCGGCATAAGTGCGGCGGATCTGAACCGTGCCGACACGTGCATCACCACCAATCAGGAAATGCAGGTCTGTGCCAACGCCGTTGCCCTCAAACGTGACATCGGCCTGGAACTGGGCCGGCGGATGCACGTTTCCTGCTACGGCATGCTCGGTTACGCCCTGCTCACCAGTGCCACCTTCGGTGACGCTTTGCGTCTGGCGATGCGCTATCCGGCGCTGCTGGGAACACTTTTCGAGTTGAGCCTTGAAGACGATGGCGAGCGCATCTGGTTCGCCGCCGCCGATTACCGCGAGAGCCCGGCCATGGCGGTGTTCAACGCCGAATTCTGCCTGGTGTCGCTGAAAGTCACCTGCGACGACCTGCTCGGCCATCCCCTGCCCTTGCTCGGCGCCCGCTTTGAACACGCCGCCCCCGACTACGAAGCGACCTACGCCGAACACTTCAATTGCCCGGTGCACTTCGGCGCCCGCAACAATGCTTTTGCCTTCGACAAACGCTGGCTCGACCAGCCACTGCCGCTGGCCGATATCATCACCCACCAGGCCATGGCCGAACGCTGCCGCAAACAGAACATCGAGTTCACCGGACGCCAGGCCTGGCTGGGACGCATCCGCCAATTGCTCAGCGCGCAATTGAATGCGGCGCCGGGGTTGGAGGGGCTGGCCGAGCAAATGAACTGTTCGGCGCGGACCTTGCGCCGGCATCTCAAGGACATGGGTTGCAGCTATCAGGAACTGCTCGACGAACTGCGCTTCGAGCAGGCCAAGCAAATGCTGTGCGAGGATCAGTTGCCGATCTATCAGATCGCCGAGGCCCTGGGCTTCAGCGAAACTGCGAGTTTTCGGCATGCGTTTGTGCGCTGGAGCGGTGTGGCGCCGAGTCAGTTCCGGCCACAACACAGGCCTTTGTAGGAGCTGGCTTGCCAGCGAAGAGGCCAGCACATCCGACGCATCTCTATCGGCTGAAATACCGCCTTCACTGGCAAGCCAGCTCCTACAGGGTGTGTATCCCATACACTGAACAGGGGCGAATTTCGGTCAAATGTTTTGGCCACATTAATCCCCTTTTGGCCTTTCCTGCCGTTCTCCTAAACCGCCTGCACCGCAAGACTGTGTTCAACCGAATCAGCCTGCGGAGAACAAGAAATGCTGACGATCTACTCGGATGATCACCACCTGCACCACGGCCGTTGTGAATTGATCGATGGCCAACTCAAGCCCTGCTTCGAAATGCCTTCCCGTGCCGACCACGTGCTGCAACGGGTGAAAAACCAGAACCTGGGCCCCGTCCAGGCACCGACGGATTTCGGCCTGGAGCCCATCGCGCGCATCCACAGCCGCGACTATCTGGATTTCTTCAAGGGCGCCTGGGCACGCTGGACCGAATTCAACACTGACGGTGACCTGCTGCCCTACACCTGGCCGGCCCGCACGTTACGCCAGGTCAAACCGACCAGCCTGCACGGCCAGCTCGGCTATTACAGCTTCGACGGCGGCGCCCCGATCACCGCCGGCACCTGGCAAGCGGCGTACAGCGCAGCGCAAGTCGCGCTCACCGCCCAAGCGGAAATCCAGCGCGGCGCCCGCTCTGCTTTCGCCCTGTGCCGTCCGCCGGGCCACCACGCCGCCGGCGACTTGATGGGTGGTTATTGCTACCTCAACAACGCCGCCATCGCCGCCCAGGCCTTCCTCGATCAGGGCCACAAGAAGGTCGCGATCCTCGACGTCGATTACCACCATGGCAACGGCACCCAGTCGATTTTCTACAAGCGCAGCGACGTGCTGTTCACATCGATTCACGGTCATCCGGAAGCCGAATTTCCGTTCTTCCTCGGTTATGACGATGAACTGGGCGAAGGCGCCGGTGAAGGTTTCAACTTCAACTACCCGTTGCCCGCCGGTTCAGGCTGGGACACCTGGAGCGCTGCGCTGGAACAGGCCTGCAAGGAGATCGAAAGCTACGGCGCCGACATCGTCGTCGTATCCCTGGGCGTCGATACCTTCAAGGACGATCCGATCTCGCAATTCAAGCTCGACAGCCCGGATTACCTGGCCATGGGCAAGCGCATCGCCAACCTCGGCGTACCGACGCTGTTCGTGATGGAAGGTGGTTATGCCGTCGAAGAAATCGGCATCAACGCCGTGAACGTTCTCGAAGGTTTTGAAAGCGCTTGTTGAGGAAGTAGAAGAATGAAAAGTCTTAAGCGTTTTATCGTGCCGACGCTGTGTGCCTCGGTACTCAGCGTTGCCGCCCACGCCGAAGAGCGAACATTGCGCGTCTACAACTGGTTCGACTACATCACGCCCAAGGCCCTGGAAGACTTCAAGGCGCAGAACACCCAGACCAAACTGGTCTACGACATCTTCGACACCAACGAAGCGCTGGAGGCCAAGCTGCTGACCGGCAACTCAGGCTATGACGTGGTGGTGCCGTCCAACGTGTTCCTCGCCAAGCAGATCGAAGCCGGCGTGTTCCAGCCGCTGGATCGCAGCAAGTTGCCGAACTGGAACCACCTCGATCCCAAGCTGATGAAGCTGATCGGGGCCAACGACCCGGGCAACAAGTTCGCCGTGCCGTACATGTACGGCACCATCCTGATCGGCTTCAACCCGGACAAGATCAAGGCCGTGCTCGGCGACAATGCACCGGTGGACAGCTGGGACCTGATCTTCAAGGAAGAGAACATCAGCAAGCTCAAGCAGTGCGGTGTCGCCCTGCTCGACTCGCCGTCGGAGATCCTGCCGCTGGCCCTGCAACACCTCGGTCTGGACCCCAACAGCAAGAAGCCTGCGGACTATGACAAGGCTGAAGCGCTGCTGATGAAGATCCGCCCGTACATCACCTACTTCCACTCGTCCAAGTACATGGCCGATATCGCCAACGGTGACATCTGCGTTGCGGTCGGATATTCCGGCAGCTTCTCGCAAGCCGCCAACCGCGCCAAAGAAGCCAGGAACGGGGTGGTCGTCGACATGCGTTTGCCGAAGGAAGGCGCGCCGATCTGGTTCGACATGCTGGCGATTCCGAAGGGTGCGAAAAACCCCGACGACGCTTACACCTTCGTCAACTACCTGCTGCAACCCCAGGTGATCGCGCCGGTCAGTGACTTCGTCGGCTACCCGAACCCGAACAAGGACGCCACGGAAATGGTCGACCCGGCGATCCGCAATAACCCGAACCTGTACCCGACCGACACGGCGATGAGCACGCTCTACACCCTGCAACCGCTGCCCCGCGATGCCGAACGTGCGCGGACCCGGGCCTGGACCAAGATCAAGTCCGGCACCTGATACCCGCTTCGCTCCCGCCGTCACCAGGACCTGCGCTCGCGCAGGTCTGTTTTTGCCTGCGGCACATCAGCGACCCGACGCGCTCGTTTCAAAGACAACGCCAGACCGTCCGTAGCCGCTCCAACGCAGCTTCGATAGCCTTTTCCGGCACTGCTGCAAACCCCAGAACCAACCCGGCACGCTGATCCATCGGGATCGTGGACTCGGGCAGCCAATAGCCACTCAAGCCATTGATCTCGACATCGACGCTACGTGCCAATTCAATCAATGCCTGTTCTCGCTCAATGCTGTCGACCGGCACTGTCATGTGCAACCCGGCGGCGACCGTGGGCAACTGGCCGACACCGGGAATGCCCCCCGGCCAGCCGCTGAGCAACGCATTACGCCGGCTCAGCGCCGCACGCCGCATGCGGCGGATATGCCGCTGGAAATGCCCGGCCGCCATGAACTCGGCCATTACGGCCTGGGTACTGACCTCGGAATGCCGTACGTCCACCGCCCGACGCTGGGCAAATGCCTGTACCAGCCCCGTCGGCAACACCAGGTAACCCAGGCGCAACGCCGGAAACGCCACTTTGCCGAACGTGCCGACGTAGAGCACCCGGCCATGCCGATCCAGTGCTGCCAAAGGTGCCAGTGGCGCACCGCTGTAGCGGTACTCGCCGTCGTAATCATCCTCGACGATCCAGCCCTGCGTGCGTTCGGCCCAGGCCAGCAACTCCAGACGACGAGCCAGGCTCATCACCACCCCGGTGGGGTACTGATGGGACGGGGTGACGTAGGTCAGACGGCAATCGCCCAGCTGTGCCAATTCACCGCAGTCGATACCCTCACTATCCACCGCCACCCCATGCAGCCGGGCACCTGCAACGGCGAATGCATGACCGGCCGCCCGATATCCCGGATTTTCAATCGCCACCCCGTCACCGGGCTCCACCAGCAGCTGTGCACAAAGGCTGATTCCCTGCTGTGCGCCACTGGTGATCACAATTTGTTCAGCCGTGCACTGCATGCCCCGCGAGCTGCGTAGATACGCCGCGATCATCCCCCGCAAGCGCGCATCGCCTGCCGGGTCGCCGTAGCACAGTTGCTGCAAATCCGGTTTGCGCCAGAAAGCCGCATTCAGCTTGGCCCAGACCTCGAACGGAAACAGATCGAACGCCGGAACACCGACCCGAAAAGCCCTGGGCGGACCACTGGGCGGCATGGGTAAATGGTTCTTTTCAACGCGGGACAAGGCGTCCCTGTGGGTAACTTTGCTGGATGAATCCACAGGTAAATCAAACCAACTTGTGGATAAAGCTGTGGGTAAGCCTGTTGAAAACCCTGTGGATACTTTTGTGGATAGTTTTTTTGCCGGCAAGGTTGCCTGGGGTAATTGCGCGACGTAAGTCCCGTCGCCTACCCGCCCCTCAATAAACCCTTCAGCGTAAAGCTGATCGTAGGCGCGCACGACGCTGTTGCGGGAAATCGCCAGCGCGGCAGCCAGATCCCGACTGGCCGGCAGACGCGTGCCGCTGGCCAGTCGCCCGTCGAGCACCCGCATCCGTAATGCCTGATAGAGCTGCCGACTCAGCCCCTGGCGACGATCAAGCTCGATACCTGCCGGGTTGAAGGTCAAGGACAGTGGTTCGCTAGTCATCACAATGGACCTATGAAATTGGTCATTAATGGCTCTTACAACAGACCAATAGCCTGCCTAGGATGCAGACATTCGCCAAGGAAAATATCTCCATGTACACGCCACGTGCTTTTGCCATCGACGAGTTGTCCCAACTGCATGAACTGATCCTCGCCACCCGTCTCGCCATATTGGTGACCCACGGTGAAAGCGGCCTGCAAGCCAGCCATGTACCGCTGCTGCTGCATTGCGAACAAGGTTCGAACGGTACGTTGTACGGGCATCTGGCCAAAGCCAATCCACAGTGGAAAGACCTGCGCGACGGCGCCGAAGCCCTGCTGATTTTTGCCGGTGCCGACGCCTACGTCAGCCCTGGCTTCTACCCGAGCAAGGCCGAACACGGCAAAGTCGTGCCAACCTGGAACTACGTCGCCGTACACGCCTATGGCCGAGCCGAAACCTTCAGCGATGGAGGGCGGCTGCTCGACATCGTCAGCACCCTCACCGATCGTCATGAAGCTGGCCGCGCCCAACCGTGGTCAGTGGCCGATGCCCCCGCCGATTACATCGACGGCATGCTCAAGGCCATCGTCGGTTTCGCCATTCCCATCGACCGCCTGGAAGGCAAGCGCAAGCTCAGCCAGAACCGCAGCCCCGCCGACATCGCCGGCGTGCGCGAAGGCCTGGCCGCCAGCCCCGACGTCAACGACCAAACCCTCGCCCAATTGATGCGCTAAGGAAATCACCATGAGTCAGATCGACATTCGCCAGGTCACCGCCGGTGATTACGCGGCCTGGTTGCCGCTGTGGCAAGCCTACTTGCGCTTCTACAACACCGAATTGCCGGAGGCCGTCACTCAAAGCACCTGGCAGCGCATGCTCGATACGAACGAGCCAACCCACGCCGCCCTCGCCTGGGCTGATGGCAAAGCGGTGGGCATGGTGCATTTCATCTACCATCGTTCGAACTGGGCCATCGAAAACGCCTGCTACCTGCAAGACTTGCTGGTGGCCCCGGAAACCCGCGGCACCGGCGTCGGCCGGCAACTGATCGAATTCGTCTACACCACGGCCAAGGCCGACGGCTGCAACAAGGTCCACTGGCTGACCCACGAAACCAACGCCACCGCGATCCAGCTCTACGAGCGCATCGCCGAACGCCCCGGTTTCATCCAGTTTCGCAAAGCCATCTAGGAGAACAGCATGTCGATTTCACTCGCCGACTGGAAAGGCGTCCCGGCACCCACCGCTCAACTGATCGAAGGGCGTTACATCCGCCTGGAAAAACTCGACCCGGCGCGCCACGGCGACGGCCTGTACAAAGTCCTGCAAGGCCCCGGCGCCGACCCGAAGCTGTGGGACTACCTGCCTTACGGCCCCTTCCCGGAGCGCAGCGTCTTCAACGACTGGCTGAACAACCATGCGGCCAACAGCGACCCGTATTTCTTCAGTGTGATCGACCGCGCCAGCGGCGAGGTCCAGGGCATCCTCAGCCTGATGTCCATCGTCCCGGCCCAGGGCCGCATCGAAATCGGCCACGTCACCTTCGGCGCGCCGATGCAGCGCTCGCCGAAAAGCACCGAGGCGGTTTACCTGCTGGCCAAGGAATCCTTTGCCCTGGGTTACCGTCGCCTGGAGTGGAAGTGCAATAACGCCAACGCCCGCTCCAAATACGCAGCCGAACGACTGGGCTTCAGTTTTGAGGGTGTGTTCCGCCAGCACATGGTGGTCAAGGGGCAGAACCGGGATACGGCGTGGTATTCGATTCTGGACTCGGAATGGCCAGCGATCGGGGCGGGGTTTGAGCGGTGGCTATCCGATGAGAACCAGACGGATTCGGGGCAGGTGAAAACGTTGGCGGAGTGCCGCACCTGATTCGGTAGCGCCTGGACGGACGCTATCGCGAGCAAGCTTTGCTCCTACGGGATATGGGCCGGACACACGATCTGTGGACGCCACCAAACCTGTAGGAGCATGGCTTGCCCCGCGATGCTTTTAGGCGAGTTTCTGGGCAAGCACCGCAATATGCTCCGGCCCGATCCCGCAGCAACCGCCCAAATGACTGGCGCCGCGTTCTTTCCAATCCGCCGCCCACTGCAAGTAACCCGGCGGATCAAGGTCTTCACGCAACGGGTCCAGACCGTCATTGGCCGTGGCCTCTTTCGGTTGCGGCGGGAAGGCATTGGCATAAGCGCCGATGTGAATCTTCACCCCTAAACGCTCGAAGGTTTCCCGCGCGGCATCAATCGCAGCACCGATTACTTCCGGCTGGCTGCAGTTGAACAGCAACGTTTCGACGCCCAACTCAGCCGCCACGGCGGCGGCTTCAGCCACCGGCTCGCCCGAACGCAAGCGCGGCACTTCGTCCGTGTCCTCATCCTTCAGGGTAAACGACAGCCAGAACGGCTTGCCGTCCGTTGGCAGACCGGCGTGGATCGCTCGCGCTTCAACGATCGAACTCTGGGTTTCTGCCAGCCACAGATCGACATGAGGTGCCAGCCCCTTCACCAGCGGCGCCAACAATTCAGTCGCCCGACCAGCATCAAAAAGGTCCGGGCGATAGGACCCAAACAGCGGCGGCAATGAACCGGCCACACGCACCGCTTTGCCCGAAGCCTCTACCGCGCGCCGAGCCAGCTCACCGGCCAACGCCGCGAGCGCCTGCCCTTCTGCTGCAAAACGCTCTTCGCCAATGTGAAACGGCACCACCGCGTAACTGTTGCTGGTGATCACGTTCGCACCGCTTTCGATATAAGCCGAGTGCACCGCCTCTACCGCTTGCGGCGCTTCGCTCAAGGCCAGCGCCGACCACTCAGGCTGCCGGAACGGCGCGCCTCGGCGCTGTAACTCACGACCCATGCCGCCATCCAGAATCACTGTGCTTGCTGCGCCCATATGCCTTTCACTCATAAGCTTATGAAAATAACTCACTATCGGAGTCGTTCTTATAACTATTTAATACGCACCATCCGGTTAATGACAACCTCTTTTTTATCAGGAATCGACTGTGAAATTCCAACCACTCCTGGCCCTGGGCCTGACGATTCTGGCTGCCTCCACCCAAGCCTTTGGCGGCGCCACGCTGGATCGCGTCGAGCAAAAAAAAGAACTGGTGGGCGTGTTGATGGAAAGCTATCCACCCTTCTCGTTCCTCAATGATCAGAACCAGCTCGATGGCTTCGACGTCGACGTGGCCAAGGCCGTGGCAGACAAACTGGGCGTCAAACTGCGCCTCGAAACCCCGTCCTGGGACGTGATCGCTGCCGGCCGCTGGAGTGGGCGCTACGACATCTGCATCTGCTCCATGACCCCGAGCAAGGCCCGCGCCGAGGTCTTCGACTTCCCGGTCGAGTACTACGCCTCGCCAGCGGTGATCGTGGTCAACGCCAAGGACGACAGCATCCACAGCGCCAAGGACCTGAGCGGCAAGAAAGTCGGCCTCACCAGCGCCTCCAGCTATGAAAGCTACCTGAACAAAAACCTGGTGATCGAAGGCGCCGAAGACACCCAATTGCAGTACCCGTTCGAGGACGTGCAGATCGCCCCGTATGACACTGACAACGTGGCGTTCCAGGACCTCGGCCTGGGCGCTGGCGTGCGACTGGACGCGATCCTCACCAACCTTGTCACCGCCCAACCGCGCCTGACCGAAGACAAGCGCTTCAAGCTCGCCGGCGAGCCGCTGTACTCGGAGCCGAACTCGGTGGCCATTGAAAAAGGCGACGCCCAGTGGGACGCCAAAGTGCGTGACGTCTTCGCTCAGCTGAAACAGGACGGCACTCTGAGCAAGCTTTCGCAGAAATGGATCGGCGCCGACATCAGCAAATGACTTCTTTCCCCAAACCTCCTCAGCCGCCACAACCGGTGGCTGAGTCGCTGTTGCAACGGATCTTCGGTTTCCGCACGCGGCTGTTCCTGACCTGGGCAGCGATGTTCGGGTTATTCGCCAGCTTCTTCCTGAGCTTCGACCTGAAGTTCTCGATCATCCTCGACAAACTGCCGAACCTGATCGGTCTGCACCTGGCACCCAACGGCTTTTTGCAGGGAGCGGCGCTGACGTTGTTCTTGTGCCTGTGCTCGATCGTGACCTCCTCGCTGCTGGGCTTCATCACCGCCCTGGCGCGGCTGTCGAAAAGCGCCGTGGCCTTCGGAATCGCGAGCTTCTATGCCTCGTTCTTTCGTGGCACACCGCTACTGATCCAGATCCTGCTGATCTACCTCGGCCTGCCACAACTCGGCATCGTCCCGGGCGCCATCGCCGCCGGCATCATCGCCCTGTCGCTGAACTACGGCGCGTACCTGAGCGAAATCTTCCGCGCCGGCATCCTCGGCGTCCCCCACGGCCAGCGCGAAGCATCCCTGGCCCTGGGCATGCGCGAAACCGTGATCTTCTGGCGAGTCACCTTGCCCCAGGCCATGCGCACCATCATCCCGCCAACCACCAACCAATTCATCTCGATGCTCAAAGACTCGTCGCTGATCTCGGTGATGGGGGTTTGGGAGGTGATGTTTCTGGCGCAATCGTATGGGCGCTCGAGCTATCGCTACATCGAGATGCTGACGACCGCAGCGGTGATTTATTGGGTGATGTCGATTGGATTGGAGCTGGTTCAGGCAAGGATGGAGCGTCACTACGGGAAGGCGTATTTGCATAACCGATGAGTTCACTTGATGCGTGGTGACGCCATAAAAACGACTCGGCTAACAACGCGAAAAAAAAGGGGAGCACATGCCCCCCCGAGGTTTAAAGCGTTGTTATCGCGGCTGTTAACTCAGCCTTCGATCTCGATCAGGATCTCGCCCGGGTTCACCCGGTCGCCCTTGGCCACATGAATGGCGGTGACTTTACCGGCGATGGCCGCCTGGACTTCGGTTTCCATCTTCATCGCTTCGGTGATCAACACGGCCTGGCCTGCCTTGACGGTGTCGCCCTCCTTGACCAGCACGTCGACGATGTTGCCCGGCATGGTGGTGCTGACGTGGCCCGGAGCAGAGGCTTGCTTGCGCTTGCTGCCACCACCACCGACGAATTCGTTGAGCGGCTCGAACACCACTTCTTCCGGCATGCCGTCGATGGACAGGTAGAAGTGACGCTTGCCTTCAGACTTGACGCCAACACCGGTGATGTCGACGCGGTAGGTTTCGCCGTGAACGTCGATGACGAACTCGGTTGGCACGCCTTCCCCACCAACAGAGGCGACGCCACCGGCTTCAGGAATCGGCAGCAACACTTCCGGTGTCAGGGTGCCCGCAGCACGCTCTTCGAGGAACTTGCGACCGATGTCCGGGAACATGGCGAAGGTCAGCACGTCTTCTTCAGACTTGGCCAGTGCGCCGATGTCGGCACGCAGTTTGGCCATTTCCGGCTTGAGCAGATCGGCCGGGCGAACGTCGATCACTTCTTCGCTGCCGATGGCCTGGCGACGCAGTTGTTCGTTCACGGTACCCGGCGCCTTGCCGTAGCCGCCTTGCAGGTACAGCTTCACTTCGTTGGTGATGGTCTTGTAGCGCTCGCCGGCCAGTACGTTGAAGAACGCCTGGGTGCCGACGATCTGCGAAGTCGGGGTCACCAGCGGCGGGAAGCCGAGGTCTTCACGAACCCGCGGGATTTCGGCCAGCACTTCACTCATGCGATTGAGTGCGCCCTGCTCTTTCAACTGGTTGGCCAGGTTGGAAATCATCCCGCCCGGTACCTGGTTGACTTGAACACGGGTGTCGACGGCGGTGAATTCGCTTTCGAACTGGTGGTACTTCTTGCGTACGGCGTAGAAGTACAGGCCGATTTCTTGCAGCAGTTCCAGATTCAGGCCGGTGTCGAACTCACTGCCTTTAAGGGCTGCGACCATCGACTCGGTGCCCGGGTGGCTGGTGCCCCAGGCGAAGCTGGAGATTGCGGTGTCGATGTGGTCGGCGCCGTTTTCGATCGCCTTGAGCTGGCACATCGCAGCCAGGCCAGCGGTGTCGTGGGAGTGAATGAACACTGGCAGCGACTGCTCGGCTTTCAATGCCCGGACCAGTTCGCCGGTGGCGTACGGGGTCAGCAGGCCGGCCATGTCCTTGATCGCCACCGAGTCGCAACCCATGGCTTCCATTTGCTTGGCCTGGTTCACGAAGGCCTCGATGGTGTGCACCGGGCTGGTGGTGTAGGCGATGGTGCCCTGGGCGTGTTTGCCGGCGGCTTTCACCGCTTCGATGGCCACGCGCAGGTTACGCACATCGTTCATGGCGTCGAAGATGCGGAACACGTCGATGCCGTTGACCGCGGCCTTGGCGACGAAGGCCTTGACCACGTCGTCGCTGTAGTGGCGGTAGCCCAGCAGGTTCTGGCCGCGCAGCAGCATTTGCAGGCGAGTGTTAGGCAGCGCGGCGCGCAGTTGGCGCAGACGCTCCCACGGGTCTTCTTTCAGGAAACGTACGCAGGCGTCGAACGTCGCGCCACCCCAGCATTCCAGCGACCAGTAGCCGACTTTGTCGAGCTTGTCGCAGATCGGCAGCATGTCTTCGGTGCGCATGCGGGTCGCCAGCAGCGATTGGTGAGCGTCGCGCAGGATGGTGTCGGTTACATGAATCTTCTTGCTCATTGTTCTATTCCTCACAGGCCTGCGTGGGCGGCGATGGCGGCGGCGATGGCCAGGGCCAGCTCTTCGGGTTTGCGCTTGATCGAGTAGTTGGTCAGTTCAGGGTGGCTTTCAACGAAGCTGGTGTTGAACTGGCCGCTACGGAATTCCGGGTTACGCAGGATTTCCTGGTAGTACGCGGCGGTGGTCTTGACCCCTTGCAGACGCATGTCGTCCAGGGCGCGCAAGCCGCGGTCCATCGCCTCTTCCCAGGTCAGCGCCCACACCACCAGTTTCAGGCACATCGAGTCGTAGTACGGCGGGATGGTGTAGCCGGTGTAGATCGCCGTGTCGGTGCGCACGCCAGGGCCGCCGGGAGCATAGTAACGGGTGATCTTGCCGAAGCTCGGCAGGAAGTTGTTCTTCGGATCTTCGGCGTTGATCCGGAATTGCAGGGCGAAACCGCGGTGCTGGATGTCTTCCTGTTTCACCGAAAGCGGCAGGCCGGAGGCAATGCGAATCTGCTCACGGACAATGTCGATACCGGTGATTTCTTCGGTGATGGTGTGTTCCACCTGCACCCGGGTGTTCATCTCCATGAAGTACACCTCGCCCTCGGCGAGCAGGAACTCCACGGTGCCGGCGTTCTCGTATCCCACGGCCTTGGCTGCGCGCACCGACAGGTCGCCGATGTAGGCGCGCTGTTCCGGGGTCAGTTGCGGGCTCGGGGCGATCTCGATCAGCTTCTGGTTGCGGCGCTGGATCGAGCAGTCACGCTCGAACAGGTGCACCACGTTGCCGAAGCTGTCGCCAAGAATCTGCGCTTCGATGTGTTTCGGATTGACGATGCATTTTTCCAGGAACACTTCCGCCGAACCAAACGCCTTGGTGGCTTCGGAAATGACCCGTGGGAAAGCCTGTTCGAGTTCTTCGCGGCTGTTGCAGCGACGAATGCCGCGACCGCCACCACCGGACGTGGCCTTGAGCATCACCGGGTAACCGATGCGATCGCCTTCGGTCAGGGCTTCTTCGATGCCCGACACGTTGCCTTCAGTGCCCGGGGTCACCGGTACGCCGGCCTTGATCATGCTGCGGCGAGCTTCGGTCTTGTCGCCCATGCGGCGAATGACTTCAGCCGATGGGCCGATGAATTTGATCCCGCGTTCGGCGCAGATTTCCGCCAGCTCGGCGTTTTCCGAAAGGAAGCCATAGCCGGGGTGCAGTGCATCGCAACCGGTTTCTACAGCCAGGTTCACCAGCTTGCGCGGGTTCAGGTAACCGGCCAGTGGCTCGGCACCAATGCTATGGGCCTCGTCCGCACGCTTCACATGCAAGGCATGGCGGTCGGCGTCGGAATAGATCGCGACCGAACGAATGCCCATCTCGGCGCAGGCACGTACGATTCGTACGGCAATCTCACCACGGTTGGCGATCAGGATCTTTGTTATCACTTGGAGGTTCCCTTGAGCCGGTGTACCCACGACCTGCTAGATCAGGCCGACGAGTGACCAAATGTTTCAATTTGGTCGCAGGTCCACACTAGCGCCCACAAGGGATTAACAAAAATGAATAAAAATTGGGTCGTGCATAAGTAAAGACTTATAGTTGATGCACCAGCCAGCGACGAGAGCAACGATAAAATGCGTAAGTCATTGATGCGTATGACTTTGCGGCAATTGCAGATCTTCAACGAGGTCTGTGATTTGCGCTCCTACAGCCGCGCAGCCGACGAAATGTCGCTCACACAACCTGCCGTCAGCCTGCAGATTCGTCAACTTGAAGAGCTGATTGGCCAGCCTTTGTTCGATTACGTCGGCAAAAAACTCTACATGACCGAGGCAGCTGAAGCGTTACAGCGGGCCAGCCGGGATATTTTCGGACGCCTGGAAAACCTCGACATGCAGCTGTCGGACATGCAGGGCTCGTTGCAGGGGCAATTGAAGCTGGCGATTGAGTCCAGCGCCAAATATTTCGTGCCGCACTTGTTTGCCGCATTCAAACGCCAGCACCCGGAAGTGAACCTGCAACTGACGGTGGTCAATCGCGGCCAGGTGATCCGGCGCCTGTCGGACAACCGCGACGACCTGGTGATCATGTCCATGGTGCCGCAGGACATGGGCCTGGAATTCCTGCCGTTCCTGAACAACCCGATCGTCGCCGTGGCGCCACCGGATCACCCGCTGTGTCATATGGGGCCGCTGCGCTTGCAGGATCTCGAGCCCTACACACTGCTGCTGCGTGAGCCAGGCTCCGGGACGCGGCTTGCGTGCGAAGAATACTTCAAAGAGAAGCGCGTGCACTTCAACCAGACTCAGGAAGTCTCGTCTGCCGAAGCTCAGCGCGAATGTGTACTGGCAGGCCTGGGCGTTGCGCTGTTGACGCGCCACGCCCTGAGCCTTGAACTGGCAACCGGCGGGCTGATCGAGCTACCGGTCGAAGAGCTGCCACTGTTTCGCAGTTGGTGCCTGGTGCAGGCCAAGGCGAAACGCCTGTCACCGGTGGCTCACGCCTTCCTGGCGTTTATCCGTAGTGAGCGGATTCAAATCAGCGCACTGGCTGAGCGTTTCGACGGGAAGTCGAGGCAGATGCCTGCCAGAAATTGAGTTCCAACTCCGGAAAATCGCCGATTTCGGCCAGAAGCTGACGGCGTTCGCAGCGATCTTCGATGGCGCGACGGAATTCCATGCGGCGCTGATCTTCTTGCTGGCGACGGGTTCTGACAGCGCTGTTGCGTTCTTCGTAGGGCATGGCCATTTCGAGTCTCCCAAGGCGAGTACGGGAGTTTCAAGATAGGCGCGGGGGATGACGGTTTGGCGGCTCGGGGGTTACAGACTGATGAAAATTGCGTCGTATTCGAGGACGCCATCGCGAGCAGGCTCGCTCCCACAGGAGATCGCGGTCAAAGGTGGGAGCGAGCCTGCTCGCGATTAAGGTCGGAACGACCTTACGACGACGTCAGTCGTCCAGCGCTTTCACCGACTTGGGCGACAACCGCAAGCTGCGCAGGCTGCGCTTGACGCTCTTGAGGTGGTTGACCAGGCTCGGGCCACGGGCCATGGCTACGCCCATCGCCAGCACGTCGATCACCACCAGGTGGGCGATACGCGAAGTCAGCGGCGTATAGATTTCGGTGTCTTCATGCACATCGATAGCCAGATTGACCGTAGACAGCTCGGCCAACGGTGTCTGGCTCGGGCACAAGGTGATCAACGAGGCACCGCTTTCACGCACCAGGTTGGCGGTGATCAACAGGTCCTTGGAGCGCCCGGATTGGGAAATGCAGATCGCCACGTCGGTTGGCTTGAGCGTTACGGCCGACATCGCCTGCATGTGCGGGTCGGAATACGCCGCAGCGGTGAGCAGCAAGCGGAAGAACTTGTGCTGGGCGTCCGCCGCGACCGCACCCGAGGCGCCGAAGCCGTAGAACTCGACACGCTGGGCCTGGGACATCAGTGTCACTGCCCGCTGCAACTCCAGCGGATCGAGTTTCTCGCGAACCTCCATCAGCGTATGCAGGGTGGTGTCGAAAATTTTCAGGCTGTAGTCGGCGACCGAATCATCCTCATGGATCGCAAACTGGCCGAAACTCGCACCTGCCGCCAGGCTCTGGGCCAGCTTGAGTTTCAGGTCCTGAAACCCGGAACAACCGATGGCGCGGCAGAAGCGCACGATGGTCGGCTCGCTGATGCCCACGCTGTGGGCCAGGTCGGCCATGGAGCTGTGCATCACGGCCGCAGGATCAAGCAGCACGTGGTCGGCGACCTTGAGCTCCGACTTGCGTAACAGGTGGCGAGACTGGGCGATGTGTTGCAGCAGATTCAAGGGGCTGGACTCTTTGTTATTGGCAGGTGCCGGGGATGTAGCACGCTTGTAGTTATACTACATGAATCGGCTTTTTGCCTGCTCAATGCGTTACCGAATCCCTCGATTTCACGTGCCCGCGCTTCATGTAGCACTGATGCCCTGGTCGCAAGGCTTTACGTCGCCCCACAAAACCCGACGGGAATCAGCCCATTCAATTCGAACATTGCTCTCGCAACAGGATCGCCAGCGCCTGCGACTCGATGGGCCGGCTGATCAAATAGCCCTGCACTTCATCGCAGCGCTCGGCTTTCAGGAACTCAAGCTGTTCTTCCCGCTCCACCCCTTCCGCCACGACCTTCAGCTTCAGGCCGTGAGCCATGGCAATGATCGCCCGGGTGATCGCCGCATCCTCGGTGCCCTCTCCCAACCCGCGGATAAAGGCTTGGTCGATCTTCACGTAATCCACCGGGATACGCTTGAGGTAGCTCAGGGAGGAGTAGCCAGTGCCAAAATCATCAATGGCCAGTTTCACCCCGAGATCACGCAACTGCTGGAAGGTGGCGATGATGTGCTCGACGCTGTCCAGCAACTGGCTTTCAGTGAGCTCCAGCTCCAGGAGATGCGGTGCCAGCCCGGTTTCTTCCAGCACCTGCCGCACCAGGCTGACCAATTTGCCCTGGCGCAATTGATGCACTGACAAGTTGACCGACACCCGAATCGCCTCAAGCCCCTCCCGCTGCCACTCACAGGCTTGCCAGCAGGCCTGACGCAGCACGAACTCACCGATCGGGCCGATCAATCCGGTTTCTTCAGCCAGGCCGATGAAGTCCCCCGGCGGCACACGGCCCATGGTCGGATGATCCCAGCGCACCAACGCCTCGGCGGCATTGAGCTTGCCCGTGGCAAGGCACAGCTTGGGTTGGTAAAAGACCTTCAACTGTTGTTCTTCGACGGCCTTGCGCAAATGGTTTTCCAGCTGTAACCGCTCCAGCGTGCTGGCTTGCAAACTGTCGGTATAAAACTGGAAATTATTACCACCCAGGTGTTTGGCGTGCTGCATGGCCATGTTCGACTGACTGACCAATGCAGAAATTTCCCGGGCGCTGTCCGGCAACAAGCTGATGCCCATCGACACGCTGACCACCAGTTCATGCCCCTCAATCGTCACCGGCAAACGCAGCTTGCTCGCCAGGCGAGTCGCCACCCGGGCCAGGCTCGAAAGGTTGCCGTAAGAGTTGAACAGCACGGCAAACTCATCACCGGAAAGGCGCGCGATGGTGTCTGCTTCAGGCAATGCATTCACCAGCCGCCGGGATATTTTCTGCAGCAACTGATCGGCGACTTCATGCCCCAGGCTGTCGTTGAGTTGCTTGAATCGATCGAGATTGATGTGCAGCAATGCCAGGCTGCGATAACCGCCCTGCCTCACTCGTTGATGAGCCTCACTGAGTCGCTCGCGGAACATCGAACGATTGGCCAGACCGGTAAGTTCGTCGTAATGGGTCAGATAGCGCATTCGCTCTTCGGATTCTCGACGGGCTGAGAGATCGGCGAAAAAGCCCACAATATGGCTGACATTTCCCCGAGTATCACGCACAGCATTCAGTTGCAGCCATTGCGGATACATCTCGCCGTTCTTGCGGGTTTCCACCAATTCGCCCTGCCAGTTGCCTTGCTGCTCCAGCGCCTGATGTATTGCGGCGTAATGCCGACGCGCATCGCGACTACATGGCAGCTCAATGACATTGCGTCCGATCATGTCCTCGATGTCATAGCCGGTCACCCGACTGAAGGCTTGATTGATCGCGATCAGGGCGTAGTTCGGATCGAAAATCACGATCCCTTCGCTGGCCGCCTCGAACACGGTCGCCGCCAGTTGCAGCTGCTCTTCCAGGCCTTTGCTGACGCTGATGTCGCGGCGAGTGCCGACCATGCGAATCACCCGGCCGTTTTTGGCACGCTCGACCGCCCGCCCGCGGTCCTCGATCCAGACCCAGTGGCCGTCGCCATGCCGCACGCGATACTCGATTTGATAGTCCTCGGTGCGGCCCTTCAAATGCTCGACCAGCGCCCTTTTCAGCGCAGGAAGATCCTCGGGATGAAGGCGCGGCTTGAGGTGACGCAGTATTGCCGTGACCTGTTCAGGCTCCAGGCCGAACAATTCCTGAATCTGCGTGTGATGGACTTCGTCAGTTTGCAGATTCCAGTCCCACAACCCCAACTCGCTGGCCTTCAATGCCAGCGCCAGACGCGCCTCACTCTTGCTCAGCGCCTGGTTGGCGGCGTCCAGTTCCAGACTGCGCTGAGCGACACGGTTTTCCAGGTCGATCTGGATTTCTCGCAATTCGGTTTCGGCACGCCGACGCTGTTCAATCTCCTTGGCCAACTTCTGATTGAGCTGATCACTGCAGCTTTGTGCCTGCTGCAGATGCTCGATCAGTGCCTGATTCTGAAAGCGTCGCATCAAGCCCCGATCGATCAATCGATTGACTTGCCAGGCAACCACGCTCAATGCACCGAGCAGGATCAGCCCGAACCAGCCCCAACCTTGCTGCTGTTCGTCAGCCCCCCAAAACATATAGGCGATGGCCGGCAACAGGCAGGGCAAGGTAAATGACAGAAATGCCGGCAAACTGACCGCATAAGCAACACTGGCCGAGAGCGCTGCGGCACCGATGAGGCCGAAGACCCAGGCTTGCTGAATGAAGTTATCGGCGGGAACCAGGGCGATGCCGGCACCCGCCAGGGTCAGGCCCGTGAGGCCGGAGCCCAGCAAAAACATCCGTCGCCAAATGGGATGGGCCTGACGGTTGGGAATGGCCGAATCGAAGGCTGCGACCTGAATCACTCGCAATGCCACCAAAGACAACAACCACACCAGCCATACGCTGACCAGGAAATAGCGCTGCGGGCTCCAGAGCAAACCGGCACAGACCAGGCCATTGATCAGCATGAACAACGTGGGCAGCAGCGAGCCCTGATACAACAGGCGCGTGCGTTCGACCGCCATTTCCATGGCGTACTGCTTACGGATGGCCCTGGGCTCCACGATAGGGCCCGACAGGTCGAAGCTGAGGGTCATAGGCAATGTTCTTGTTCTTATAATGATGAGCATGGGCCCGAAACTGCTCGGAGCATACACAAGCAATGGCCCGGACCAAACTGCTGCCGATCAATAAATGGCCAAATTTTTTCAGCCGCCGACACCCCTGAAAACGCTGTGGACACGCCCCGCCAACGCCTGCAGCCCATGACCGACCGGTCGTCCTTCACTTAACTTTCATCGGCTAAAGCGAAGCGGGGTTTGCCCGGTGTGTCGCCGCCCCCTAGAATGCCCTGATGCGCGATGATCTCTCCCTTCTGCTGAACTCCCTCAACGATGCCCAACGCCAGGCTGTAGCAGCCCCCGTGGGTCGTCAGTTGGTCCTGGCCGGTGCTGGTTCCGGTAAAACCCGAGTGCTGGTGCACCGTATCGCCTGGTTGATCCAGGTCGAAAACGCCTCGCCCCACTCCATCCTGTCGGTGACCTTCACCAACAAGGCCGCTGCCGAGATGCGCCAGCGCATCGAGCAGCTGATGGGTATCAACCCGGCCGGCATGTGGGTCGGCACCTTCCACGGCCTGGCGCACCGCTTGTTGCGGGCGCACTGGCAGGAAGCGGGCTTAAGCCAGACGTTCCAGATTCTCGACAGCGACGACCAGCAACGGCTGGTCAAGCGGGTGATCCGCGAGCTAGGTCTGGACGAACAGCGCTGGCCGGCCCGTCAGGCCCAGTGGTTCATCAACGGGCAGAAAGACGAAGGCCTGCGTCCGCAACACATTCAAGCCAGCGGCGACCTGTTCCTGGCGACCATGCGCGGCATTTATGAAGCCTACGAGGCCGCTTGCCTGCGCGCAGGCGTTATCGACTTCTCCGAACTACTGCTGCGTGCTCTCGACCTATGGCGCGATCATCCGGGGCTGCTGGCGCACTATCAGAAGCGCTTCCGGCACATTCTGGTGGACGAGTTCCAGGATACCAACGCCGTGCAATACGCCTGGTTGCGCCTGCTGGCCAAGGGCGGCGACAGCCTGATGGTGGTGGGCGACGATGACCAGTCGATCTACGGCTGGCGCGGCGCGAAAATCGAGAACATCTACCAGTATTCCGAAGACTTCCCGGACGCCGAAACCATTCGCCTGGAGCAAAACTATCGCTCCACCGCGGGTATCCTGAAGGCTGCCAACGCCTTGATCGCCAACAACACCGGGCGCCTGGGCAAAGAACTCTGGACCGATGGCGGCGAAGGCGAAGCGATCAATTTGTACGCCGCGTTCAACGAACATGACGAAGCCCGCTACGTTGTCGAAACCATCGAAAGTGCGCTGAAAACCGGCTTGTCTCGCAGCGATATCGCGATTTTGTATCGCTCCAACGCCCAATCGCGGGTTCTGGAAGAAGCTTTGCTGCGCGAGCGCATCCCATACCGTATCTATGGCGGTCAACGCTTCTTCGAACGCGCCGAAATCAAGAACGCCATGGCTTACCTGCGGTTGCTCGAAGGACGGGGCAACGACGCCGCGCTGGAACGGGTCATCAACGTGCCGGCCCGTGGTATCGGCGAAAAAACCGTCGAAGCGATCCGCGACCATGCGCGCCACAGCGACGTGTCGATGTGGGAAGCGATGCGCCAACTGGTGGCCAACAAAGGCCTGACCGGTCGCGCGGCCGGCGCCCTTGGCGCGTTTATCGAGCTGATCGAGAACCTCTCCGCCAAGTGCATGGATATGCCGCTGCACCTGATGACCCAGACCGTCATCGAGCAGTCGGGGCTGATCGCCTATCACGAAGCGGAAAAAGGCGAGAAAGGCCAGGCCCGGGTAGAAAACCTTGAGGAACTGGTCAGCGCCGCGCGCAACTTCGAAAACAGCGAAGAAGACGAAGACCTGACGCCATTGGCAGCGTTCCTCGGTCACGCGTCGCTGGAGGCTGGCGATACCCAGGCCGACGAGCACGAAGACAGCATTCAACTGATGACCCTGCACAGCGCCAAGGGCCTGGAATTCCCTTACGTGTTCCTGGTGGGCATGGAAGAAGGCCTGTTCCCGCACAAGATGAGCCTGGAAGAACCCGGCCGCCTTGAGGAAGAGCGTCGCCTGGCCTACGTCGGCATCACCCGGGCCATGCAGAATCTGGTGATGACCTTTGCCGAAACCCGACGCCTTTATGGCAGCGAGACCTACAACAAAGTGTCGCGCTTCGTACGCGAGGTTCCGAAAGGCCTGATTCAGGAAGTGCGGCTGTCCAACAGCGTCAGCCGTCCGTTTGGTGGCAACCAGTCGATGAGTGGCAGCAACCTGTTCAGCGGCAGCGAGATTCCGCAGACCGGCTTCAGCCTTGGCCAGACCGTACGTCACTCCATCTTCGGTGACGGCGTGATCCTGAACTTCGAAGGTGCCGGGGCTCAGGCCCGGGTGCAGGTGAACTTCAGCGAAGGCAGCAAGTGGCTGATGTTGGGTTACGCCAAGCTGGAAGCCGTTTAAAGACATACTGGATGCTTTTCTGTGGGAGCGAGCCTGCTCGCGATGGCAACACTTCGGTACTTCAGAAATACCGCATCATCGTTCATCGCGAGCAGGCTCGCTCCCACAGGTTGATCTGACCAAAGGCGCTAAAAAATGGGCTCAGGTTTCTTTTCTTCCTGGACATTCTGGGCCCTGTTATCGGCGGCATTCGCGGCAATGACCGCCATTTTCGCGAAAGTTGGCATCGAAAACGTCAATTCCGACTTCGCCACCCTGCTACGTACGATAGTGGTGTTGGTCAGCCTGGCCTTGATTTTGTACGCCACGGGCCAATATCAGTCATTGGGATCGATCTCTGCAAAGAGCTACCTGTTCCTGCTGTTGTCGGGCCTTGCCACCGGTGCATCGTGGATCTGCTATTTCCGCGCACTCAAGGTCGGTCCGGCGTCACTGGTTGCCCCAGTGGACAAACTCAGCGTGGTACTGGTGGCTGTTCTTGGCGTTGTCCTGCTGGGTGAAAAACTCGACCTGCGCCAATGGGGCGGAATCGGCCTGATCACGGCCGGGGTTGTCATGCTTGCCCTGCGACGCTAGGCGACCGTCCTACAAACCCTGTCCACTCATCTGACATATCAAAGTCAAAAGGCCCTATTGCACTGACTGAAGCTGAACACGACCTGTCAGGCAAAAGCCCGAAACACTCTGCCGCTAGCCAGTAACACTTCAGCTGTGCAACATGGCGCGCGTGCCTTCCACAAATGGGAATTCCCTTTATGAAACGTTTTCTTAGCATCGCCATGGCGTTGTGCATCGGCCTGACGATGAGTCTCGACGCCAATGCCGCCAAGCGCTTCGGTGGTGGCAAAAGCGCCGGCGCTGCGCCGACGCACCAGACCAGCCAGATGGCTCCTTCTTCTCCAGGCATGGGCGGCGCCGCGGCGACCGCGGGTGCTGCCGGTGCCGCTGGCGCCGCCGCCAAGGCCGGTGGCGCCTCGCGCTGGCTCGGCCCTCTGGCCGGTATCGCGGCCGGTGGCCTGCTGGCCTCCATGTTCATGGGTGACGGCTTCCAGGGCATGCAGATCTTCGACATCCTGATCATGGCGGTTATCGCGTTCCTGGTCTTCCGCTTCATCGCCGCCCGTCGTCGCAAGCAGCAGGAGCAATACGCTCCGGCCGGTCATGCGCCAATGCAACGTGAAGCGTTCGAGCAGAAGCCTGCCGGCGGTTCGATCTTCGGTGGTTCGGCTGCGCCTGTTGCCGCTCGCCCAGTGATCAATGCTCCAGCCTGGTTCAACGAAAGAAACTTCGTCGAAGCGGCTCGCAATCACTTCCAGTCCCTGCAACAGCACTGGGACGCCAACGAAATGGACAAGATCGCCGAGTTCGTGACCCCGCAAATGCTGGAGTTCCTCAAGCGTGAGCGTGCTGACCTGGGTGACGGTTTCCAGTCCACCTACATTGATGACCTCAATGTACAACTGGACGGCGTGGACGATCGCGCCGACAAGACCATTGCCACCCTGACCTTCACTGGCGTGTCGAAAACCTCGCGTTTCGACCAGGGCGAAGTCTTCAGCGAAAGCTGGAACATGGAACGTGCACAAGGCGAAAACCAGCCTTGGCTGGTGGCCGGTATCCGCCAGAACGGCTGATACCACGCAGAACTTCACCTGCTGTAAACAAAACCCCGGCTCAGGCCGGGGTTTTCTATTTCGCGGTTGCATCTATAGCAAGCTACTGTATAAACCGCCCCATATAAACCGCGCCATACAAGCAAGAGGATCCCGGACGTGGAAGAAATCATCGAACAACTGCGTGAAGCCAACGAACCGGTACCGGTCCCCTTGGAATTGCCCGACGAAGACCTGCTGGTCGAAATCGAAGAACAACTGTTCATCGATATTCCGTTCGTCTTCAGAGAGTTTCTGCTGACTGTCAGCGACGTGGTCTACGGCAGTCTGGAACCGGTCACCGTGACCGACCCGCAATCCCACACCTACCTGCCCGACGTTGCCGCCAACGCCTGGGACGCCGGCGTCGATCGCAGCCTGATCCCGATTTGCCAGGACGGTGATGACTACTATTGCGTCGAAGAAGACGGCACCGTGGTGCTTTGGCAAGCCGAAGAAGAGCTGATCGCCGAAGAAACCTGGGAATCGGTGTGGCACTGGGCACGGGACGTCTGGCTGGAAAGCTGACCCAGTCAACGCCGCAGGGTGGTCAATGCCCGGACGACTCCTTGTGATTGTCGAGGGTTTCCAGCAACGCCACCTGCATCCGCGTATGCACACGAATGAACCAGCGCCACAGCAGCGCCGCTACGGCGGCCGCGACCACAGCGATCAGCACCAGCAACTTGTTGGTCGGCAGAATACTGGCCGACAAGGCTGCCAATAGCAAAAAGATCACCAGCAGCGACAGGATCGGGATCACTTCGGCTATCACCCGGCGCACCCGCTGCGTGTGGCGCCCGGCCATTTCCGGCTTAACGCCCATTTCCGCCAGCAACATCGACAGCGCCTTTAGCTTGCGGTACGCAGCAATCAAAAACGGCAGCGATAACAGCAGCGCCCCACCCCAGATCAACGCCTTTTGCCAGCTCGGATCGTTGATCCAGCCTTGCAGGTAAGCTGACATACGCTCGGCGAAGTACGCCCCCGAGAAGAAGATCGCGATCACGAGCGCCAGATTGACTCCTACCTGCAGCAAGATCCGCCGAATCATGGATGCCAGTAACGCCCTCTCACCCTGAGGCTGGATGCTGCGCAGCCATTCGCTGTACATCCCCAACACTCGTCCCAGGCGTTCTGGCATGACACCGGCGAGCTTGATCGACAATGGATCGGCCGCGCGAATCAGATATGGCGTCAGCAAGGTCGTGATTACCGAAACGGCCACCGCGACGGGGTACAGAAAGTCACTGGTGACCTGCAATGTCATGCCTAGCGCCGCGATGATGAAAGAGAATTCGCCAATCTGTGAAAGGCTCATCCCGACCCGTAGCGAGGTGCGTCCGTCATTGCCGGCGATAAATGCACCAAGGCCGCAAGACAACATCTTGCCGAGCACCACGGCTACGGTGATTACGGCGATCGGCCAGGCGTATTGCAGCAGGATCTTCGGGTCGAGCATCAGCCCGATCGCCACAAAGAAAATGGCGCTGAACAGGTCGCGAACCGGTTCAATCAAGCGTTCAATTTTCAGCAATTGCCGGGATTCAGCCATGATCGCGCCGATCAGGAACGCCCCGAGGACCATGCTGTATTCAAGCTTGACCACCAGCAGGCAGAAGCCGAAACACAGGCCCAGCACAGTAATCAGCAGCATTTCGTTGCTGTCGAATCTCGCCACGTAGGCCAGCAACCGCGGCACCATCAGAATGCCAATGACCAACGCAACGATCATGAACAGCGACAGCTTGCCGACTGTAGAAAACACTTCGCCGGAGCTGACCGTACCGCTGACAGCGATGCTGGAAAGTAGCGCGATGATGCCGATGCCCAGGATGTCTTCAACGATCAGCACCCCGAATATCAACTGGGCAAACCGCTCGTTTTTCAACTTCAGGTCGTTGAGCGCCTTAACAATGATGGTGGTCGAGGAAATCGCCAGGATCGCGCCGAGGAACAGTGAATCCATGGTGTTCCAGTCAAACCAGCGGCCAATTTCGTAGCCGATCCAGATCATCAGCACGATTTCCAGGAATGCCGCGATGAATGCCGTGGCCCCGACCTTGAACAGCTTGCGCAGGCTGAACTCCAGGCCCAGGCAGAACATCAGGAATATCACTCCGAGTTCGGCCAGGGTCTTGATGGTTTCTTCGTCGTGGATCAGGCCGAATGGCGGGGTGTGCGGGCCAATGATGAAACCGGCGACGATGTAGCCCAGCACCACCGGTTGTTTCAGCCGATGGAAGAGCACGGTTACCACACCTGCGATCAACATGATCACTGCCAGATCCTGAATGAAACTGATGGCATGCATGGCGTGAGACTCCCTGGACGGCATTGCTCGATCCCCGAACACAGGAAAAGTCTGATCGAGCAAAAACAAAAATCGGAACTGCACGTAGGAAATGCCCTTGAGTCAGGGCTTTTTGCAGGGTAACACCGCGACTTCTGACAGAAAGGCGGTGCAATATATGGAAACAGATCGATCCGGCGTGACGGCGACTCCGCACCCGGCGTCCCGATAACTGTTGGTTTGAAAAAACCGCCGAGGCACCCGCAGAGGTGCATCCCTCAAACCTGGCCTTGACCCGTGAGAATGCTATGGAACCCGGAAACGCCCAGCTGTCGATGACGGTATTGATGACCCCTGACATGGCCAACTTCTCTGGCAATGTTCACGGCGGCACCCTGCTCAAATACCTCGACGAAGTGGCCTACGCCTGCGCCAGCCGTTATGCCGGTCGCTATGTGGTGACGCTGTCGGTGGACCAGGTCATTTTCCGTGAGCCGATCCATGTCGGCGAACTGGTGACCTTTCTCGCCTCCGTCAACTACACCGGCAACACCTCCATGGAGGTGGGTATCAAAGTGGTGACCGAGAACATCCGCGAGCGCTCGGTGCGTCACACCAACAGTTGCTTCTTCACCATGGTTGCGGTGGATGACCAGCGTAAACCTGCATCGGTACCACCGCTGCAACCGCAGAACAGCGAAGACAAGCGCCGCTATATGCAGGCCCAACAGCGCCGGCAGATTCGCCAGGAGCTGGAAAAGCGTTATCAGGAGATCAAGGGCGACGCTTAAAGCTAAAGATCGCAGCCTGCGGCAGCTCCTACAACCAGGTCACATTCCCTTGTAGGAGCTGCCGCAGGCTGCGATCTTTCTGCTCAAATCTGATTAAAAACTGATCGACGTCGCCTCGAACCTCACCCGCGGATGGGCAATCCGGTCCTGAGCCCGAACCAGTTCCAACTCGTAGCTGGCACACGCCTGGGTTTCCAGCAGCACTTCATGCACCGCCGACGCCGTGAACTCGAAAGCTGCCACCAGGCTGTCCCCCAACAGCACACGCGCCAGGAACAGCCCGGACGTCAGATCGCCCACGCCCACCGGCTGACGCGGAAACGCCAGCAACGGGCGCTGCAAATGCCAGCTTCCTTCGGCCGTCACCAGCAGCATCTCGAAGGTCTCTGCCGATTTGCCCGGGTAGTCCAGATGCTTGACCAGCACCGCTTTCGGGCCGCGCACCAGCAATGCACGCGCCATGGCCAGGCAATCGAACAGCGATTGCGGATTGCGCCCCGAGAAGCTGTCCAGCTCCAGTTGGTTCGGGCACATGAAGTCCGCCACGGCGGCGGCCTCTTCCAACAGGAAATCACTGACTTCCGCCGGAACACTGCAGCCCTTCTCCGGATGCCCCATGACCGGGTCACACAGGTACAGCGCTTTGGGATTCATCGACTTGATCCGCGCCACCCCCGTCAAAATCGCCCGCCCCTGGGCCGCACTGCCGAGGTAACCGGAGAGCACCGCATCGCAGTTGCCCAGCTCGCCAATCGCCGCGATACCTTCGACCAGGTCGGGGATCTGGTGCGGCGCCAGCACTTCACCGGCCCACTGACCGTACTGGGTGTGATTGGAGAACTGCACGGTGTTGAGCGGCCAGACATTCACCCCGACCCGTTGCATCGGGAAAACCGCGGCACTGTTGCCGGCGTGACCGAATACCACGTGGGACTGGATAGCGAGCAAATGCGGAGTACGTTTCATGCGGTGGATTTCCGTAAAACGATTGAAATTCTAGCCGCGCAGTATGCGACTAAACGCAGCCTGTACGACAGACCAGCGACGCAGTTAAGCTGACACTATCTTGTTGGAGCACCCTGTGATGCTGACCCTTGGAAATATATTCGTGCTGATGCTGTTCGCCACTGCCGGCGCATGGCTATGGCACAACCACGGCTTGCGCGAGCGCGCGCTGGAGCGGGTCAAGCAGCATTGCGGCAAACTCGGGATCGAATTGCTCGACGGCAACGTAGCCTTGAAAAGAATCGCGTTCATCAGGGATGCCAGTGGTCGGCGACGTCTGGCCCGTGTGTATAACTTCGAATTCACCGTGACCGGCGAAACCCGCCACAACGGCACCATCACCCAGTTCGGCGCTCACAGCGCACAGATTGAGCTGGCACCCTACCCGGTTCCGTTCGACGAAACCGAACCGGTGATCGACGTGGCGAAACCTCGTGCGCAAGTGATCGAGCTGAGCCAGTGGCGTCAGGAACATACCAAGTGGCGACCTTGATTCGTTAACCCGATTCGGATCGGCACGCAGCCAGTTCTTTCTGCAATAGCTCTGCATTCTTCGGCTCACTGAAAATCAGCTCGATACGCGAATCCTGCCGCCATTCACTGGGCCGCCAGTCCAGCACCGAGTTATCCACCGCGTTCACCGATACCCACCCTTGAGCACTGTGGATAACCAGCTTCGCCCGCTTCCAGCCAAGGCTTTCAAGCCAGCGGCCAACCTGCGCGGCATCAAACACCTGGCTCGAATGCCAGCGCCATCCGATGCTCCAGCCACCGTCCTGCTCCTGACTCAAGCAAATGGGCAATGCGGGATCGCTCCAGACGGCCGGCAGCTGCGCCAATCCCTTGGGCACGACGAAGTTATCCACACCTGCCAGTGCCTTGGCATTCAGCCCCGGTAACTCGCTCAAGGGTAGAACCGCCTGTTGCGTCCAGTACAGAGGGGTCGGCGGCAATTGCCCGGCGATTCGCTGGCGACTTACTTCTTCGAGACCTTCAGATTTGTTCAGCAGCAACAATCCCGCATGGCTCAGCGCTTGCTGCTGCGCCTGCGGCAGCGGTTTGCCTGCGGCAAGCGACTGGGCGTCCAGTACCAGTACACAAGGCTGAACAGCCAGCACGCCTCGCCATGGCGCTTCGCTCAATTGCCTGAGCAACTGCGCCGGATGCCCCAGCCCTGAGGGCTCGATAAACAGGCGATCCGGTTGCGCCTTGCGCAACAAACGCCCAAGACCAATCTGAAACGGCGCCCCGTTGACGCAACACAAGCAGCCCCCGGCCACTTCGCCCAGTGCGATACCATCGGCGTCCCGGGTCAGTAGCGCAGCGTCGAGACCGATCTGGCCAAACTCATTGATCAACACCGCCCACCGCTCGCCAGCCGGGCGCTGAGCCAGCAGGTGTTTGATCAGGCTGGTCTTGCCGGCGCCCAACGGACCGGCAATGACATGAGTGGGGATATTCTGCAGCATGGTCGATTATTTCTGAGGAGGTGATGGATGCGGTTGATTGGCTTGTCGTTGCTCCTGGCACTCGTTTCAGGCGAGGCGCTGGCCCAGGCTTGTGTGGTTCACAGCCAGGGCGAGCGGCTTGATGTCAAGGTTTGCCAGCAGAACCGCAACATCCCGCCAAAACTCTTTGCCGATGGCTTCTGCCAGCCGAACCTGGCGGGGCAGAAAGTCGAAGTGCAGTATGTCGATCAATGCCCCGGCGGCGCATTTGGTATCTGCAGCAACGCCCAAGTCGCCAATATGCCCTACCACCAGGATATTCACTATTACGGCGTTGCCACCGACGCGGCATATTTGCAGCCGTACTGCGAGGCCCAGAGCCAGGGCACCTGGCTCAAGCCCTGAGGCGCCAGTAGAGGATCAGGCAACCTCTTCGTACCAAGGGCCGAATGGATCAGACAGCAAACTCCAGCCCTCTACGCCCAGCGCCATTTCCTCTTCAGTCAGCAGGCAGGCGTCCAGCTCGGCCGTGAGCTGCGAGAAGTCGATGTTCTGGCCGATAAATACCAGCTCCTGGCGACAGTCCCCGCTGTCGGCGGTCCAGTTTTTCATGATCCCGGCGGTACTTTCTTCGTCTTGCGGCCATTGGTTTTTCGGTACGTAACGCCACCAGCGCCCGGCAAAACCATAGCGCATCAAACCACCGGCCTGGGACCAGCTGCCAGCGTCCATGTGCTTGCTCGCCAGCCAGAAAAAGCCCTTGGAGCGCAGCAGCTTGCCGTTGTCCCAAGGACCGTCGATGAAGTTGAAGAAACGCTGCGGATGGAACGGCCGGCGAGCCCGGTAAGCACTGGAAGCGATACCGTATTCCTCGGTTTCCGGCACGTGTTCGCCACGCAGCTCCTGCAACCATCCCGGGGCCTGGGCAGCCTTTTCGAAGTCAAAACGACCGGTGTTGAGAATCTTGTTCAAGGGGATTTCACCCATCGCCATCGGAATGATTTCCGCCCGGGCGTTGAGCCGCTCAAGTATGGCGATCAGCTCCTCGCGCTCGTGGCTGCTGATCAAGTCGATCTTGCTGAGCAAAATCACATCGGCAAACTCGACCTGCTCAATCAACAGATCGGTAATCGAACGTTCGTCTTCCTCCCCTAGTGTTTCTCCTCGGGAAGCCAGGCTTTCGGCAGCCTGGTAGTCGAGCAGGAAGTTCATGCCATCGACCACCGTGACCATGGTGTCGAGACGTGCGATGTCGTTGAGGCTCTGGCCGTTTTCATCGCGGAAGGTGAAGGTTTCCGCAACAGGCAGCGGTTCGGAAATACCGGTGGATTCGATTAGCAGGTAGTCGAAGCGACCCTCCCTGGCGAGTTGGCTCACCTCCTCCAGTAAATCTTCACGTAACGTACAGCAAATACACCCGTTACTCATCTCCACCAAGCGTTCTTCAGCCCGATTAAGGCTGACATCACGTTGAACTTCGGTGCCATCGACGTTGATTTCGCTCATATCGTTAACGATGACTGCCACTCGCAATCCATCGCGATTACGTAGTATGTAATTAAGAAGTGTACTTTTTCCGGCACCAAGAAAGCCGGAGAGAACGGTCACGGGGAGTCGATTGGACATCTGCATATTCCTCACAGGGATGCCCGGTCGCTGTGTCGGGCTTGTATAATGTTATACTGTTACATTACAAATAAACCATCCCCCCTTGTCCGGCAGGGCAAAGGATACGATGCTGAACGCGTTCCTTTCCTGAGAAGCCCCATGCACAACGTCCTGAAACCTGCACTGATCATGCTTTCCCTGCTGGTGGCTGCCGACGCGATAGCCCAGATCCCGAGCCTGGCCAAGTGCACCCGCAGCGCCAACCTGCTGGCCTGTGTGGATGCGGATGGTAACGCCTACAGCGTCAACACCGTCGGCAGCACCATCTACCTGCGGGGTTTCGAAACGGCCGGAAAACGCTATTGGGCACAGACCAACAGCCGCTACGGCCAGCTGACGTTTTTCACCGGTATCGCTTCCGATGGCGAGACCTGGGTCGGTTACAACCGACGCGTCGGCTGGACCACGATCAACCGGTTTTCCAGCTCCGGCGGCAGCAGCGCCAAGTTCACCTGCAGCCGGATCGCTGGCTGTTAGGCCGGCTTGTTTTTCTGCTCTTGCTGCCAGGCAAGGTAGCTGTTGATTGGCGGATTTTTCTGAAAGTAGCGCTGCAACCCTTCGAACAGACCGTCAGCCACCGCCTGCTGATGGCGTGTGGTCACCAGCCGCTGACTGTCGCGGGCATTGGATATGAAGCCGGTTTCCACCAGGATCGAGGGCACATCCGGCGACTTCAACACCGCGAACCCCGCCTGCTCCACACGCTTCTGATGCAAGGTGGTGATACCCGCCAGGCTACCGAGCACGGTATTGCCCAGCTCCAGACTGGCGGCGAGGGTGGCATTCATCGACATGTCGAGGATGACCCCGGCGAGCATCGGATCCTTGTCCTTGAGATTCAAAAGGCTCGTCGCTCCCAGCAGGTCCGCGCCATTCTCTTGCTGCGCCATGAAGCGCGCAGTGGCAGAGGTCGCCCCTCCTTCAGACAGGCAGTACACCGACGCTCCCGATGCCGTAAGACGCGGAGCCGCATCGGCATGCACCGAGATGAACATATCGGCATTGTGCTTGCGGGCGATGTCCACGCGCTTGCGCAACGGCACAAAGAAATCGTCATTGCGCACCAGTTTCACGTCGAATCCTTTTTCGCGTTTCAGACGCCTGGCCAGCAACTGAGCGATGGACAGCACCACATCTTTCTCACGCTCGCCCTTGGCCCCGATCGCCCCCGGATCCTTGCCGCCATGACCGGGATCGACCACCACGATGACGTCGCGCATGGGATGGGCCTTGGCTATGGCCACTGCTGGCTCCGCTGGCGACGACGATGGCAACGGTGCGCTGGTTTTCAGATCGAGTACCAGCCGGTGCCCTTGCCCATCCTGGGGCGGCAGCAGGAAGCTGTTGAGCTGTACCGGCTCGCTGAGGTCGAGGACGATCCGCGTATCACCTTTGCCGAAATGCCCGGAGCGAATCGAACGGATCACGCCATCACCCAGGGCCAACTGACTGAAGTCGCTGCTGAGGCCGGCGCCACTGAGGTCGATGATCAGGCGCTCCGGGGTACTCAGTGAGAAGGTCTTGTACTGCACGGGTCCGCTCAGATCGAACACCAGCCTGAGCTTCCCATCCGAGCGCCAAAGCCGTGCGTTACGAATTTGCGTAGCCGCCGCGCCGAAGGGTAAAGCGAAGGCCGCACTGGCCAGAATCAGGTTGAGCAAGTGGCGTCTGTGCATGATGAAGGCCTGTTCATGAAAAAGGCATCGTCGATTGTATTGTTATACTATAACATACCAAATCAACTCCCACGATGGACCTGCTCATGAATGCGCTGACTCTGCCGGATATCGCCGCGCAGGCCTCACGCCAAGCCCTGCCACTGGAGTGGGTGGGCATGTGCGGCATTGCTCTACCTGTTTTGTTTGATGGCCAACGATTGAATGCAAAGGTCGATGCCGGCGTGAGCCTCGACGATGGCAGCGCGCGCGGCATTCATATGTCACGGCTCTATTTGGCGCTTGAATCGCTGGAGCAGGAAAACCTTTCTCCGGCTTTATTGAGGCGGGTTCTGCAGCGTTTTCTTGAGAGCCATGAAGGGTTGTCCAGCAGCGCACACCTAACCATTCATGCCGATTTGTTGCTGAAAAGGCCGGCGCTGATCAGTCCACTGGCTGGCTGGAAAAGCTATCCGGTCATCATCGAAGCACGTTTGAAAAACGCAATGTTCCACGTGGAACTAAAAATCGATGTGCCTTATTCCTCAACCTGCCCCTGTTCCGCAGCCCTTTCTCGACAGTTGATCCAGCAGCAGTTCGTCGATGATTTCGCCAACAAGTCACTGCAACACGCCGACGTTTTAGCGTGGCTCGGCTCCACCGACGGCATCGTCGCTACACCTCACAGCCAACGCAGCAGCGCAAAATTGTGCGTACGACTGGCTGATTTTTTGGACGAGTTTCCTCTGATCGCCGTCATCAATGACGCCGAAGCCGCACTCGGCACCGCCGTTCAAACAGCGGTAAAACGCGCCGACGAACAGGCCTTCGCCCTGGCCAATGGTCAGAACCTGATGTTCTGCGAGGACGCCGCACGCCGTTTGAATCTGGCCCTGAAAGGCTCCACAGGCATCAACGCCTTCCATATTCGAGTCACTCACGCCGAAAGCCTGCACGCCCACGACGCCGTCGCCGAAAGCCGTTTCAACTGGGAGGTCGCATGATTGCTTGCCACGCTTTGCGCTGGGGCGCCCCGGGACAGCCACTCACACCCGCGCTGGACTTCGAACTGTCGAAGGGCAGCCTGACCGCCATCATCGGTGCGAACGGCTCCGGGAAAAGCAGCCTGTTGAAGGTCATCGCCGGCTTGCAAAAACCGTTGGCCGGGAAGGTGCGACTGAGTGTTCCAATCAAGGGCGGTGTGTCGTTTCTGCCCCAGCAACAACACCTGGACAGACAATTTCCGATCAGCCTTCAGGCATTGGTCGCCGCCGGTTTCTGGGGCAACAAACAGTCACCAGATATCCGTAGCCAACGACTGAAAACCGTCCTCGAAAACTGGCGCCTGAACGGCCTGGAAGATCGACCCTTGATGGCCCTCTCCGGCGGCGAATTGCAACGCGCCCTGCTCGCCCGATTGAGCCTGACCGACGCACCCGTGTTGTTGCTCGATGAACCCCACGCGGCCCTCGATGAACTCGGCCAGGCATTGCTCTGGAAGCACATACACGATTGGCACCTCGAAGGCCGGACACTGGTGATCGTATGCCATGACCTGGCCGCTGTCAGCGAGCACATCCCATACACGTTGCTGATCAAAAACAGCGGTTGTGCATTCGGCCCGAGCACCGAACTGATCCGCCAACAACCACAGGCACAGGTGGCCTGATGATCGCTGCCGCCCATCTTTGGCAACCGTTCCAGGAGTTCGTCTTCATGCGTCGGGCGCTGCTTGGCGGACTGGTGTTGGCGTGTAGCACGGCACCACTTGGGGTGTTTCTGATCCTGCGGCGCATGAGTCTGATCGGCGATGCCGTCGCCCACGGCATCCTTCCCGGGGCGGCGCTGGGTTTCTGGTTTGCCGGGTTGAGCCTCCCGGCATTGACCATTGGCGGCCTCGGTGCCGGCCTGAGCATGGCCGGCCTCGCGGCCTGGATTACCCGACGCACCGGCCTGCGAGAAGACGCCAGCCTCGCGGCGATCTACCCGATTTCCCTGGCCGGTGGCGTGCTGATTCTCGGCATCACCGGCAAACGCCTGGACCTGTTGCACCTGCTGTTTGGCTCGGCTTTGGCTGTCGACGGCCCGACCTTGACCGGCATGCTTTGGGTCTCGGGCCTGAGCCTGATTGCCATGACACTGATCTACAAACCACTGCTGCTCGACACCCTCGACCCGCTTTTTCTGCAGACCGTCAGCCGACTCGGTCCACTGGCCCACGGCGTTTTCCTGACGCTGGTGGTGTTGAATCTGGTCATCGGATTCCAGGCGATCGGCGCGTTGATGGTAGTCGGCCTGATGATGTTGCCTGCCGCCGCGGCACGTTTCTGGAGCCGCCGCCTGCCGGTGCTGATCGTCGTCGCTGCCTTGATCGGCAGCCTCTCGGTGTGGCTGGGTTTATTGATCTCGTTCTATTACTCACTGCCCAGTGGCCCGGCAATCGTGCTGGTGGCCGGCGGTGGATATCTGTTGTCCGTGGTGTTCGGGCCGGTGCACGGCTTGCTGCGCCGCCCGCCTTTGCTCACATCCCAATGAGGTGTTACCCGATGCGCGCTTTACTCGTGCTGTTCAGCTTGATGGTGTCGATGTCGCTGTCTGCCGCCGAAAAACTCCAGGTGGTCACCAGCTTCAGCATCCTTGCCGACATGACCCGCCAGGTCGGCAAGGATCATATCCAGATCACCAATATGGTCGGCCCGGACGCGGATGCCCATACCTACGAGCCGACACCGGACGACGCCAAAGCGCTGCTCAAGGCCAGGCTCATCATCAAGAACGGTCTGGGTTTCGAGCCTTGGCTGGATCGCCTGGTGACGAGCACCGAGACCAAAGCACCGGTCATCAGCGCAAGCCACGGCGTCATACCGCGTAGCCTGGATGAAGACGGTGAAACCGTTCCCGACCCGCATGCCTGGCACAACCTGGCGAACACCGAGTTGTACATCGCTAACATTACCAAGGCGCTGATCGCCGCTGACCCGGCGAACACAGCCGACTATGAGCGCAACAGCCGGATGTACCTGAAACAGGTCTACGCCCTGCTTGCCGAAGCCAAGGCCAAGCTCGGCTCGCTGCCACCGGGCAACGGCAAGGTCGTGACGTCCCATGACGCCTTCGGTTATCTCGGCCAGGCCTACGACATCGAGTTCATGGCGCCTCAAGGTCTCTCCACCGAGCGCGAACCTTCAGCCGCCGAAGTGGCCGCACTGATCACCCAGATTCGTCAGGCCAAGGTCAAGGCGGTGTTTATGGAGAACATCAAGGACGCGCGCCTGCTCAAGCAGATCGCGGATGAAAGCGGCGCGCAGATCGGCGGCACGCTGTACTCCGATGCCCTCGCGGCGAGCGGTCCGGCCAGCACCTTCACCGGATTGTTCGAGTACAACCTCAACACCCTGTACAACGCTCTGAGCAAGCCATGATCCGCAAGAACCCTTCCGGAGATTTACCGCTGATTGCCGAGTCGGCCTACGTCGACAAGACGGCGATCATCTGCGGCAAAGTGGTGATCGGCGAGAACGTGTTCGTCGGGCCCTATGCCGTGATCCGTGCTGACGAAGTCGATGAGTCAGGCGACATGCAGCCGATCACCATCGGCGCCAACTCGAACATCCAGGACGGCGTGGTGATCCACTCCAAATCCGGTGCGGCGGTCACCATCGGCGAGTTCAGTTCCATCGCCCACCGCTCGATCGTGCATGGTCCCTGCACCGTGGGCAATCGAGTGTTCATTGGCTTCAACAGCGTGCTGTTCAACTGCGTGGTCGGTGACGGTTGCGTGGTGCGGCACAACTCGGTGGTCGATGGTCGTGACCTGCCTGAAGCCTTCTACGTGCCCTCCACCACGCGGATCGGCCCCAACACCGACCTCTCGCAATATCCGCCGGTGAGCGTCAGTGCCTCGGAGTTTTCCGAAGACGTGGCGCGCACCAACGTCGACCTGGTGCGCGGCTACAAAGCCCTGCAAAACGAGTTCTGACGCGGGAGGCCAAAAACAGCCATCGTGTCAGGACAAATTGCCTGGCACGACAAACGTCTTAATGTTTGCCCCTACGGTTTATGCGATAAAGCTCGTTAGAAGCACCTGAGTACGCCGACCATGATCCAGATCACCCTGTCCGACGGTTCATTGCGTGAGTACGACCAGCCGCTGTCCGTGCACGAGGTGGCTGCCAGCATCGGCCCCGAACTGGCCAGCGCGGCTGTAGCGGGCCGAGTCAATGGTGTGCTGGTGGACTGTGAATACATGATCGAGGCGGATGCCCGGGTCAGCATTGTCACCCCCCGGGAGCCGGACGGCCTGGAGATCTTGCGCCGCTCCTGTGCCTTGATGCTGGCGATGGCGGTCAAGCAACTCCACCCACATGCGCAAATGCGTGCGGGCAAGGAATTGGGCGACGGGTTCTTTTACGAGTTTGCCGTCGAGCCACCGCTGACCGCGGCAGACCTGCCCCTCATCGAAGCGCGCATGCAATCACTGGCAGCGACCAATCACTCGATCCGTCGCCGGCCGGTGCGCGAAGCAGTGTCGCTATACCGGCTGGGGGACACCGAGTACCAGAGCCATGGACCGCATGTCCCCACCACCAAAGTCTTGCAGGCGTTTACCCTCGACCACATCAACGGCACGTTACAACAACGTATCTACGGCACCTGCTGGTCCAGCCATCAGGAACTGCAACAGTGGCGCGTTCCACCCCACGTGGTCGTTGTGAGCATGGATGATCGCCAGGCGACTTATGCACAAGCGGTGACCGAGTCCTTGCGCCAACGGGGCGTACGCGCCAGGGCCGACCTGCGTAACGAAAAGGTTCACTACAAGATTCGCCAGCACAGCCAGACCGTGCCGTATCTGGTGGTGGTGGGCGAGAAAGAACAAGCTGGGGGATTTGTCAGTGTGCGCAGCCGAACGGGGGAAGATTTTGGCCGGATGCCTGTCGAGGCGGCGTGTGAATGGTTGAGTCGGCCCGAGATTTAGGAAGGCCGTGCGGACGCCTTCGCGAGCAGGCTCGCTCCCACATTGATTGTGTGTCGATCACCAATCCCCTGTGGGAGCGAGCCTGCTCCGGGCGGCGTTCCGACGAAGCTCTTTTAAGCTCTTGGCTTCACAGTACCGCAATCCTGCCCCAGCCAGACGGCGCGGGATTCGAGGCTGCCCTTCTGCTGAATGCCGGTGGCGTTGAACGTTCCGTTGACCTTGGTGGTGAACTCGCGATCACTGAGGAATGTCGCCACGCCCGCACCCTGGGCTTTCGGGCAGCTGAAACGGAACTTCCACTGATTGCCGGAGCGGTCGGTGATTTCCTGCTTGCAGCCCGACTGCGGATCGGTCAACGGAATGTTGTCGGTCTTGACCTGTTCCGGGGTCAGGCACGCCCGGATCCCTTTACCGCCCATGGTGATGCCCTGTTTTTCCAGCATTGCACGCTGCTGAGGGGTCATCTGGCTCTGGAGCTGACCGAGGATCAATTGCAGGTCCGGCATGTTCTGTTCATCGACCTTCATGTTGCTCGTAGTCAGCTCCCACAATCCTGGTTGCAGCATTTGCGCGTGAGCCGCCACAGGAAGTGCCAAACCCAGTGCCATGGCCAAACCCAGCAGACGAACGTTCATCGAGTAACTCCTGATCAGTAGTGGCCGTTAGACGTCAGCCGCAGGCTTCGGTTCATGGGCCAATTAATTAGCGACATTCTGCACGGAACATGGTCTGTTAAGCACTGAATCTTCAGGAGCAAGGCAGCCCCCATGGATTATTTCGGACCGCATATTTTCGGTTATACCATCGCCCTGCTGCACTCGCTGGGCCTGATCGCGGCCATACACGCCGTGTTGACCGTCCGTACCGCTCAAGGCTCGATCGCCTGGGCGCTGTCGCTGTTTTTCATCCCTTACTTCACGCTGATCCCGTACCTGATGTTCGGCCGCAGCACCTTCGATGGCTACATCAAGGCCCGACGGCAGGCCAACGAAGAAATGCGCAAGGCCGTTTCCGAACTCAACTGGCGACCCTGGATAGAAGAGGCGCTCACCGCCCGCGCTTCTTCTGCATACGCCTCACTCAGAGCGATGCCCAAGCTCGGACACATGCCCTGTCTGGCCAACAACCAAATGCGTCTCTTGATCAACGGTCAGAACACGTTCGAGGCCATTTTCGATGCCATCAGCCAGGCGAAAGAAGCCGTGCTGATCCAGTTTTTCATCGTTCACGACGACCGCCTCGGCCAGCGCCTGCAAAACCTGCTGTTGAAGAAAGCCGCCGAAGGCGTGGCGATTTACCTGTTATATGACCGAATCGGCAGCCATTCCCTACCCCACGGCTATGTGCAGGCCTTGCGTGATGGCGGGGTCGAGGTCAAAGCCTTCGCCACCCGCAGTGGCTGGCTCAACCGCTTTCAGGTGAACTTCCGCAACCACCGCAAGATCGTGGTGGTGGACGGCATCCTGGGCTTCGTCGGCGGGCACAACGTCGGTGACGAATACATGGGCGAGAAACCGCCCCTGGCGCCCTGGCGCGATACCCACGTGCAAGTGCGCGGACCGGTGGTGGCGTGCATGCAGGAGTCTTTCGCCGAAGACTGGTTCTGGGTGGCTCGTGCACTGCCGCCGCTGATCTTGCCGGAGGTCTATCCGGAAGACGGCGTGCTCTGCCAGTTACTCGCCAGCGGTCCGGCCGATGCCTATGAAACCTGTTCATTGTTCTTTGTCGAAGCGATCCATGCGGCGACGCAAAGGGTCTGGATCACCAGCCCGTATTTCATCCCCGATGAAGCCGTGTTCGCAGCATTGCGCCTGGCGGTACTGCGCGGCCTGGATGTGCGTCTGCTGTTGCCGTCCAGGCCCGACCACCGAATCGTCTACGCCGCCTCCAGCCTCTACGCCTTCGAAGCGGTGCGCGCGGGTGTGCGGGTGTTCCGCTACCAACCCGGGTTCCTGCATCAGAAAGTGGTATTGATCGACAGCGAAATCAGTGCCATCGGCAGTGCCAACATGGACAACCGTTCGTTCCGGCTGAATTTCGAAGTGATGTTGCTGACTGTCGACCGCGCATTCGCCGCCGAGGTGGAACAGATGCTCAACGATGACTTTGCCAACGCCCACGAAATCGCCAAGGAAGAAGGCCGGGAGACCCGCCGCGTCCAACAGGTCGGCATGCGGGTCGCCCGGCTTATTTCGCCGATTCTCTAGAGGTAGATATCGTCACGGGTCCATGGCAGTTCATGACTGCCATCGGCGTGGGCCTTCACTGCGAGAATCTGGTGCAGGTTGATCCAGCCGCGAGCGAACGCGTAGGCACAACCGGCCAGGTACAGCCGCCAGATGCGCAGGACCTGTTCCGGCACCAGTTTGGAGGCCGCCTCGAGATTGTCTTCCAGGCGTTCGCTCCAGTGATCGAGCGTGCGAGCGTAGTGCAGGCGCAAACTCTCGACATCGACGATTTCCAGCCCCGCCTCACTGATCTCGGCAGAGATCATCGACAGATGCGGCAGCTCGCCGTTGGGGAACACATATTTCCCGATGAAATCACCGGCACCGCGCCCCACCGGACGGCCATCGGTGTATTTGGCGGTGATCCCGTGGTTCATCACCAGGCCGCCCTCTTTCACCGCGTCGAACAGGGTCTTGCAGTACTCGGCAAGATTGGCGTGGCCAACGTGTTCGAACATGCCGACGCTGACCACTTTGTCGAAACGGCCATCCTGCGGCAGGTCGCGATAGTCGAGCAGTTGCAGTTCGACCAGGTCCTCCAGGCCCTCCGCTTTTACGCGTTCCCGGGCCAGGGCCAACTGCTCTTTGCTGAGGGTGATACCGAACACTTTCGCGCCAAATTCTCGCGCCGCATAACGCGCCAAACCGCCCCAACCGCAACCCACATCCAGCAAGTATTCGCCGGGCTGCAGGCGCAGCTTGCGGCACAAATGACGGAACTTGGCTTGCTGGGCCTGCTCGAGGCTTTCACTGCCGGTCTCGAAGTAAGCGCAGGAGTACGCCATGTCGCTGTCGAGCCATAGCTGATAGAACGCGTTGGAAAGGTCGTAGTGGTAGGAAATCGCCTTGGCGTCTGTCTCTTTGTCGTGGGCGCTACGAACAGGCTGATTGTCGTCGCCTTCGTCCAGCAACGCCTGGCTCCACTCATCGCAGACGCGGATCACATCGCTGATGGAGCCTTCCAGTTCCAGTTTGCCTTCGACATAAGCAGCGCCAAGGGCATCCAGGCTTGGATGGGTAAACTGGGTGACCATTTGTGGGTCCTTGACCACAATCGTGACACTGGGCGTCGGCCCCAGATTGAATTCATGGCCATCCCAGAGTCTCAGGCGAAGCGGTAACTGCAGATTCTGTAAGGCCGGTGGAAGATGCGCGAGCATGAAGAATCCCCCTTGTTTCAGACGTCTAAACAGAGGGTAGACCATCTTTGAAAAATAGCTGGCTATCGAATTAATAGCCGTTTTCAATGATTCGCGACGCCTACACCTGCCGCCGCGAACGCACAAAAATGATGTGCCCTCATCTCCAATGACTACGAACCGGGCGCACAGTTCTAAAAAGTTGAAGCACCGTCATTGCCCGGTTTAGAGCGTTCGCCTTCAGGTTTCGTCCTTGAGCTTGAGCAACGGCTCCTGGAACCGCAGCAAACGACCGGCATTGCCCAACACCAGCAAGGTGCTGAGGTTATGCAGCAACGCCGCAATCATCGCCCCGGCAGCGCCAAGCCAGCCGAACGCAGCGAAGGCTACGATCGCCAGGGTCCAGCCCAGTCCGATGATCACATTGACCTGCAACGTCTGGCGGCACTGACGACTCAAGCGCACGCAGGTGCCGAGGCGGCGCAGGTCACTGCCAATCAGCACAATGTCGGCGGAAGCCAGGGCGATGTCCGCACCGCCGGCGCCCATCGCCACACCGACCACTCCAGCCTTGAGCGCGAGTGAATCGTTGATGCCATCGCCAACCACCATCGGCCGGAAGCCGCTGTCGATCTCCTTGAGCACGCGGTTGAGTTTGTCTTCGGGCAAGGCTTGCGCTTCGACATCACTGATCCCGACATCCCGGGCCAGCGTTTGCGCGACGCTGTGCCGGTCACCGGTGAGCAACAACTGACGACCCAATCCCAGCTCACGCAGTTCGCTCAAGGCAAACTGTGCCTCGGGTTTGACGCTGTCGGCCAGCAACAGCCAGGCAAGAAACTCCCCGTTGAGCGCCAGCCCGGCAATCGGACCGTCGTGATCGGGAACCGCCGTCGTACTGATGCCCAGTTGCGCGAACAACTCCGGCCGGCCGAGCGCTGCTTCACCCTGCCCGGTCATCGCCACCACACCGAGACCCTGGCGTTCACGAATGTCGGAAAGCAGCAGGAAATGCTCCTGGGTCACCAACCCCGCGAGCGCGCGGCTGACCGGGTGACTGCTGGCCGAGCCGAGGCTGGCGGCGAGCTTGAGCACATGGCTGCGATCCTCCAGCGGACTGTCGATGGATTGCAGGCGCAAGGTGCCGAATGTCAGCGTCCCGGTTTTGTCGACTACCAGCGAGGTCAGGTCCGCCAACTCTTCAAGGAACGCGGAGCTGCGGATCAGAATCCCGTGGCGTGCCGCGACCGCCACCCCGGCAATAGCCGTCGCCGGTGCCGACAACACCAGCGCACAAGGACAGGCTGCCACCAACACCGCGAGCATCGCTTGAGCGTTGTTGGTGATGAACCAGGTCACCGCCGCCAGCAGCAACACCAGCACCATATAGCTGCCGGCGTAACGCTCCAGTAGACGAGTGATCGGCGGCTTCGAGCGCTCGGCGTTTTGCATCAGGGCGATGACTTTTCCGAGGGTCGACTCATGGCCGGTACGGGTCACTTCGATTCGCAGCAAACCGTCGAGGTTAATTGCGCCACCGAACACCGACATGCCGACGCCCGCCTCCATCGGCACCGATTCGCCGGTAATGGAGGCCGTATCGAGACTGGCCTGACCGGACAATACCCGGCCATCCGCCGGCACCCGGTCCCCGGCCCGCACCTCGACCAGATCGCCCGCCTTGAGCGTGCCGTTGTCGACTTCGATGATGGAGCCGTCCACCTGCACTTTGCGTGCGTGGCTGCGGGTCAGTTTGCCGAGGGCGTGAATCGCTTCCTGGGAGCCGATCACGCTGCGCTCTTCCAGCACGTGGCCGAAGATCATGATGATCGGCAACAGCGCCGCCGTCAGCAGATCTCCGGTAGCCCAGGCACCCAGCATGGCCAGGGCAATCAATTGATCGGTGATGCCGTGCAGGCTCGGATATCGCAAGCTGTACCAGGCCGAGCGCATGACCGGCACGGCAACCAGCAGTGACGCAAAACCCAGCAGCAGCTGACTGACGCCAGTCTGCTCCGGCGCCAGCCAACGCCAGATCAGGCCCAGCGCAAGCAGGCCCAATGCGAGCATGGCCAGGGTCAACTGGCGCGCGGCGCGGCGCTGTTCGGTCGAAGACAACAGGCTCGGCACGGCGGCGGTTTGAGCGGTCATTGTGCAGCTCCCTGAATGATCAGGCGGGAATCGTCTTTGGGATCAACCGTCGTGACCGATCCGGCCTGACCGAGAATTTTCGGCATCCGCTCGCGGTAAATCCGCAGCAGCATTTGCGGGTCGGTACCTTGCAGTTGCGCCTTGGCCAGGCTTAACACGGTGGCCGTATCAGCCGACGCCTTGGCCAGTCGTTCACTCGCCTGGGCATGGGCCACTTGCAGCGTACGGTCGGCTTGCTCGTTGGCGGTCTGCGTCAGCTTCTCCGCTTCGGTGCGCGCATTGGCGACAGCCTTATCGGCTTGCTGGCTGGCCGTCAGTACCGCGTTGAAAGCGTTCACCGCAGGACTTGGCAGACTCGATTGCACATCGACCCGCGCCACTTCGATCCCCAAGCCTTGCCCGGTTGCAGTGAGTTCGGCCAGCCGTTGATTGATGCCCTGCACCAGATCACCACGCAAGCGCTCGCGTCTTTCCGCCGCCTGGCTATCGGCGCCGATCAATTCCGGGCGAGCAACCAGGATAGTGTCCAGATCCCGTGCAGCCGTGAGCGCGACCGCGCTGCGGGTTACCAGTCGATCCAGCGCCGGCAACACGTGTTCGCCCTGAAGCACGAACGCATAGGGCTCGGTGACTTTGTAGAAAACCCGCACATCGAGTTGCACCACACCCGCATCACCCGTTAACAGGTAGCCTGAGCCTGCGAGGGCATCGCTGATGGGCGTGGCAAAACTGGCCACGCGATCTGCCTGCATCGCGGCACCACTGCGCAACAGACTGTCCACTCGCCGCTCGATCACCCGGTCCGCCGCCGGCAACAAAATCACCTGCTCGAAGGGTTGCGGCCAGGCCAATAACAACCCGGCATTCTGAATGCGATCCAGCGCGCCGAAATGCAAAACCACCGCGCGATTTTGTGGATCGATCTGCCGCACATTGGAAAACGCCCACGCCAATGCCGCCAACACCGTCACCGCATACAAAGCCAGAAACGCCAAGCGCCCGGCCTGAATCCAGGGGCTGCTCAACTCATTTGTTCCACGTGGAACCAAACTCATGGCTGCGATCCGGACTTGTTATCGAGGCTCGGCGGACCATCAACCAACACCCGGAACGGTGCGGCATCGGTGCGCAGAATCAGCTTGGTCCCTGGCGTCACCACCGTGCCCAGGGTATCGAGCGAGCGCAGCAGGTTGTAGAGCTGCGGCGATCCTGCATAGGCACGACCATAAATCTGCGCCGCTTCGACGCGCGATTGCGCTTCGATATCTGCCGCTTTCACTGTGGCATCGGCCTGCACGATCCGCGCATCACGTTCGGCGGCGGAACGAATTTGCGCGGCTTCACGCTTGCCGATCGCCGTGCGCTCAGTAGCGATGGTTTCACGCTCGGCACGCATCCGGTCGACCGTCGCGGTGAGCGTCACCGACGGCAGCGTCAATCGTTCGATACCGACCTGCAACACGCGCACGCCATAAGTGGTGAGCAGTTGCTGATCGATTTGCTTGCGCAGCTGTGCTTCGAAATCGGCGATGCGCACCTGGCTGGCATCGGTGTTCACCAGATTCGCCAGGTCAAAACTGCTGGCGGTGGTTTCCAGTGCGGAGCCGACAAAGGTTCGAATCTGCCTTGCGGCTTCATCGGGCTGGTTCTGCACTGCGCGCATGAAACGTTGCACGTTGTCCGGATCACCCTGCACCTGCCACGCCACGTAGGCCTGAACGATGATACGCAAACCGTCACGCGTGCCGACATCCTGCAAGCCGCTGGACGTGGTGCGCAGCCGTAGATCCACCGGGATCGCCGCCTCGAACGGTGCCGGCCAGCGCCAGCCAAGTCCCGGTTCCAGCAAGACTCGTGAAGGGTTGCCGAAGCGTGTGATCACCGTGGCTTCCCCTGAACGCACCTGCACCAGGCTCGCGGCGGCGACTGCAAACGCCACCAGCAATGCCGCCCACCCCATCCGGCGCCATGGGAATGGACCGGCCTCTTGCGGATCGCCGTGATGATGGTGATGGCCGTGGTGGTGATGCCCGCCATGACCGTGATCGTGGCCGGCGTGGTCATCGTGATCGTGAGTATGGGACTGGCTCAATTGGCAGCTCCTGGCTGAGCGGTTTTACGCGACGGCGCAGGGTCAACCGGCAGCGTGAACGTACGGAGGTCGATGGTTGGCGCGTTGCTGCTGCCGCCCAGTCGATGATCGAGAACCAGCAATTTGGCGTTGGCCAAACCCTGGGACAACTGGCTGAAATACTGCTCCAGCACGAAGGCCTGGCCAGCGCTGGCATAGGCTTTTTGCTCGGCGTTGAATTTCAGGTCCGCGGCCTCGGCACCAGCATTGATCTCACGGGCGCTGGCTGTCGCCTGATCGCGGGCGATGCTGGCCTGCAACTGCGCCTGATTGGTGGCCTCGGCGGCGGCGCCGCGTTCACGGGCGATCAAGGCTTGCGCGCCAATCTGCGCCGCTTGCACGCCGTGATAGGCATTGGCTGCACCGGCCGGAGGGTGAATTGCTTCGACCACCGTGGCGAGAATTTCCACGCCGCTATCGAGTTTTTGCAGGTCCGCCTGCACCGCGCGGCCGATCTCTTCGGCCAGCCCTACCCTGTCCTCACCCAGCAAACCATCGAGGGTGCGCGAGGCGAAGTCGTGAACCAGGACTCGGCTGGCAGTGCTGCGAATCAACATCGGCACATCGGCGCTGTTATAGGTCGCAGACAACGCCGCCTGATCGCTCAGACCGATGCGATAGACGAAGCGCACGTCCATGTTGACGATCTGAAAGCTCTGCTTGTCGGCTCGGCTGCTGGCAATCACCTGGGATTTGTCGTTCACATGGCTGGCGTCCCACAAGCGGTTGGCAATCGCCGGGGCCGGACCTTCGGCGGGGTCGGCCTGAGCAGGGGGCGAAGTTTCGCCAACACTGGTGGCCAATTCGTGAACCACGCCATTCTCGACGCTCAACACCCGGCCCAATGGCCATGGCAAGCCCATATGCAAACCTGGGCCGAACACCTCCACCGGCTTGCCGAAGCGCTCGTAGATTCCACGCTCTTGCAGGGCAATTTGGTGAATGCCGGTCAGCGACCAGCCAACCAGCGAAACCACTGCCAACACCGGCAGGAACGCCCGACGCATGTAAGAGAAGGCCCAGATCTGCCGCAGGTCGATGCCGAAGCGGTTATGCAATTCGTGCTGCAACGCCAGCAAAGGCTGTGGTGGCCAGCGCAGCATGTCGGCGACAAAACTGCGCGCCAGTAGCTCCGGCTCAAGACGTTCGCGGCGCGGGCTGAACAATGACAACAGCGCGCGCAGCAACAGCTCCGCCGCCACCAGCCCCGGCAGCAGACCGATCAACACTGCCAGACGTACAGGCCATAACGAGGTTTCATCGGCAAACAACAGACAAAAAGCACCGAGCACCAGGCAGATGATCGCCACACGGATCAATTGCGCCAACGTAGCGGCTTCAGGCCATTGCGCGGTGTTTTCCTGCGCCAGATGGCGTTCCATCACCAACAGGCCAAACGCCAACAACAAGAAGCACGCCGCCCCGACATTGGCCGACAGGCCCAGCGCTGCCGGGGGCAACGTGAGGTTCCAGGCTTGTTCGATGCCCAATACCGCCAACAATGCCCAGCAGCCAAGCCACAACGTTGGCGCACCGATTTGCCCGACCAGGTGCTGCGATTGCCGGCTGATCCGGTCCAGCAAACGTTCATACCACCCCGAGGGTGCGACAGACTCGTCGACAACCACCACCGGCACTACGGGATTCATGGCGCGGACACGCCACTGGGTTACCCACCAGGCCGATTGCAAACCGGCCATCAACACCACAGACGCAGCGCTCAGGTTCAGCAGCAACGCCGGCCACAGTGTTTGCGAGAAAAACAGCCCGGCAAAAAGCGCCAGCAGCACACCCACCGTCGCGAATACGCCCGCACCGATGGCGAACCGCCGCAAACGCCGCCCTTGAATGAACGCCTGCTGAAAGCGCGGCAACCCGGCTAACGGCGCTTCATCAACATCGAGATCGACTTGCATACCACCCCAGAGTGTCTTCGCTTACAGGACAATTCGTTACGATATAACGGAAATGGTGAAATTTCCGTATTCAAGCGCGCCATCTAAAGATGCCCAACCTGTCGCTTACCTGAAGCCTTGACCGAAATGCGGCAGAACGCACATATTACGTTCGTAATTTTATCCGGGAACTACTTTTACCGATCCTTCCCCTTTCGATCCAGGAGTACATCCATGAGCACTTATGACGTCGTGATACTCGGCGCAGGCCCGGGCGGTTACAACGCAGCGATCCGCGCCGGACAACTGGGTCTGAAGGCGGCCTGCGTGGAAGGACGCGCCACACTCGGCGGCACCTGCCTGAACGTCGGCTGCATGCCATCCAAGGCATTACTGCATGCCTCCGAACTGTACGACGCGGCCATGGGCGCGGAATTTGCCAACCTGGGGATCGACGTCAAACCCAGCCTCAACCTCGCCCAAATGATGAAGCAAAAGGATGAAAGCGTTACCGGGCTGACCAAGGGCATCGAGTTTCTTTTCCGCAAAAACAAAGTCGACTGGATCAAGGGCTGGGGCCACATCGACGGGCCGGGCAAAGTCACGGTGACCGATAGCGCCGGTGGCAAGACCGAACTGAGCGCCAAGGACATCATCATCGCCACCGGTTCCGAGCCCACGCCCCTGCCCGGCGTGGACATCGATAACAAACGCATACTCGACTCCACCGGCGCCCTGGCGCTGACCGAAGTGCCCAAGCATCTGGTGGTGATCGGCGCTGGCGTGATCGGTCTTGAGCTGGGTTCGGTATGGCGGCGCCTGGGGGCGCAGGTAACGGTGGTCGAGTTTCTCGACCGGATCTGCCCCGGCGTGGACATCGAAGCCGGCAAAACCCTGCAGCGTTCCCTGAGCAAGCAAGGCTTGAGTTTCAAATTGAGTTCAAAAGTGACCAGCGCCACCACCTCCGCCTCCGGTGTGCAGCTCAGCATCGAGCCTGCCGCAGGCGGTGCTGCCGAGTTGCTGGAAGCCGATTACGTACTGGTGGCCATCGGGCGCCGGCCTTATACCCAGGGCCTGGGCCTGGAGAATGTCGGCCTCGCGACGGACAAACGCGGCATGCTCGCCAACAAGGGTCATCGAACCGAAGCCGCCGGGGTCTGGGTGATTGGTGACGTGACTTCGGGTCCCATGCTCGCCCACAAGGCCGAGGACGAAGCCATGGCCTGCGTCGAGCAGATCGTCGGCAAGGCAGGCGAGGTCAACTACGACCTGATCCCCAGTGTGGTCTACACCAGACCGGAACTGGCCAGTGTCGGCAAGACCGAAGAGCAGCTCAAGGCTGAAGGCCGCGCGTACAAGGTCGGCAAGTTTCCCTTCACCGCCAACAGCCGGGCGAAGATCAACCACGAAACCGAAGGCTTCGCCAAAGTGCTGGCCGATGAGCGCACGGACGAAGTCCTGGGCGTGCATCTGGTCGGCCCGAGCGTCAGTGAAATGATTGGCGAGTATTGCGTGGCCATGGAGTTCAGCGCCTCGGCCGAAGACATCGCCCTGACCTGCCACCCACACCCGACCCGCTCCGAGGCCTTGCGCCAGGCGGCGATGGATGTGGAGGGGATGGCGACGCAGATGTAAGACCTGAAGAGTTGCAGTGACTGATCTATCGCATTCGCGAGCAGGCTCGCTCCCACAAGGTTTGCGTTGTACCTGTGGGAGCGAGCTTGCTCCGGGCGGCGTTCCGACGATGCAGACGACTCGGTCTAGAGCGGCAAATGCTCCAACGGCAACGCCCCCGGCGCCTTCACCGTATGAATCGCAAAATTGCTGCGGATATCGCTCACTCCCGGCAGCTTCAACAAACGCCCGGTGAGAAACCGGTCATAGGCACGCAAGTCCGGCACCACCACCTGCAGCAGAAAATCCGACTCCCCTGACACCAGAAACGCCGAAATCACCTCGGGTAATGCCGTCACCGCCAAGCGAAAGCTTTCGGCTTGTTCGTCGTTATGACGCTCGACCTTGACTCCGACAAACACCGTCAGCCCTAACCCCACCTCATCGCGATCCAGATTGGCCTGGTAGCCGCGAATCACCCCCGCGTCTTCAAGCATCCGCACCCGGCGCAAGCAGGGTGACGCCGACAGGCCGATCTCGTCTGCCAGTTGCACATTGCTCAGGCGTCCATCCCGTTGCAGCGCGGCGAGAATCTTGCGGTCATAGGCGTCGAGTTTCATGGTTTGGCAGATCCAGATGGTTCGAGCGAAAGAAAGTGGCAGATTATGCCAATACGGCGCCCGATAGAAGCCGACAACGCAAGCACCTGCCCTGCCCTTCAGCCCTAGACTGGCACCACCGAATCGACAACGAATGGGGTGCAACGTGGAAGGACTCTGGCTGTTTTTCATGGCACTGGCGGTGGTCTATCTGTTGCCGGGGCCTGACATGATCCTGCTGTTGCAGACCGGTGCCCGCCAGGGCAAAGGTGCCGCGCTGGCCACGGCCGTGGGTTTGGGCATCGCCCGGGGTTGTCATGTGGCATTGGCGGCACTGGGGCTGGCAGCACTGTTCAAGGCGGCGCCCTGGACCTTCGATGTGGTGCGCCTGGCAGGCGCCGCGTACTTGCTGTGGATCGGCATTCAGTGCCTGCGAACCACGATGCTGCCGAGCTTGACCGGCACTGACACAACCGGCGAAAAACCGCGCTGGGGCGCAGCCATCCGACGCGGACTGTTGACCAACCTGCTCAACCCCAAGGCACTGTTGTTCTGCTCGGTGCTGCTACCGCAATTCATCAACCCACAGGCCGGACCGGTGCTCGGGCAATTTGCGACGTTGGGCGTGGTGCTGGTCGGTGTCGGTTTGCTGTTCGACAGTGCTTACGCCCTGGTCGGTGCGGCACTGGGCCGTTGGCTGCAACGCAGCCCTTCGGCCCAGCGCCTGCAACAATGGTTGTTCGGCAGCCTGTTGATCGGTTTCGCCGTGCGGCTGACCTTTGTGCAACAGGCTTGAACCTCACTGCGCCTTGCGGCGGCGACGCGTGAACATCAACAGCGCGCCTGCCGCGACCGCCAGTACGCTACCAACCTGCAACGGCGTCTTGTACGGGCGCAACGCCGAACGCGCAGCGTCGGTGACTTGGGTCACGTAGCGCTTGTTGGCGTTTTCAAAGTCGGGATACGGGCACTGGTGGCCGAAATCAGCGGCCCATTCCACGTATGGCCCTTCTCTGACATAACGCTGATAAATCGCGCGTTGCTCCTCGAGGCTGCTGTTCCACCCCGACGCCTCACACAGCACCGCGGCAAACGCCTGACTGGTGTGAGGCAAGTTATCCGCCGCCTTGCTCGCCAGCGCCGTGGCCACGAAGCGATAGTGGTAACGCTGATCAGGCTGGGCAGCACTGGCTTGCTGACGCTTCACTTCGTCCTCGGCCACCAATGGACCGACCTTCAGTTCGGCGTTTTCAAGCATATAGTTACCGCCGAACGTGGCGTAATCCGGCGCCATTTCGTAGCCCAGGATGTCCATGCCCCACTCGCGGGCCGTCCAGGCCGCATTGAACAGCGCAGCGGCGCGACGGGTCGGCCACCAGGCTGAATCAGCCGCCATACGTTGCTCGCCATACAGTTTGGCCTTGTGCCGCAAGCCGTCATTGTCGAAGTACGCCGGTGCTTGCTCGTAATGCCCCTCGCGCAACAAACGCCGCCCCAGCAGATTGCGCAGGCTCGCCGCCACCGGCAAGGGCACGTAGTTGTCGCGGTCCTGCTGGCTGAGCGGCGGCGGTGCCGGTACTTGAGTGTCGACGTAGTGCTTGAGTTCTTCGAGGGTCAACACGCGCTCGGCTACGGTGGCGGCATCGAACCAGTAAATGCTTTGGCTGCGATACAGCTGATCGAAGGCTTGCAGGTAATCCCCGCGTTGCAGGGCCAGGATCGCACTTTCACCCTCGACCCGGCATTTGGGCTGAAGCGTTTCGTAATCGTAGTCCGGGGTCCGTCGCTCGCCCCAGGACTCATTCTGCGGGAAGGCCTGGGCCGCTTTGGCATAGGCTGCGGCGGCCGCGGTTTTATCGCCCTCGCGCACCGCCAGTTTTGCCCGCAACCACCAGGCCAACCCGCCATCGCCGGCATGTTCGAGGAAAGCCTTGGCGCTGGCGTAATCGCCCTGTTGATAATTCATCGCCGCCAGACGATCGGCGTTTTCGAGACTGCCGCGGGTGCTGTTTTGCAGCAGCTTGATCATTTTTTGTTCGTTGGCAGGTTGGTCGCCAAACGACCAACCCAACCGGCTGATCAGCGACGCGGTCACCAACTGCTGCACGGGCTGCCCCTTGAGCAACTCGGCCACTTGATCCTCCGGCAGCGTCATCAGGCCCGCCATCAACAGCTTCAACGAGGTGTAGCCCACCGCGGAGCCATGCAGATTCTGCGTCGCGTACAGCTCGATGGCGCGGTTCCAGTCGCCGGCGGTGCGCACCACCCGGGCTTCTTCGCCGAGGCTGGCGACGCCCAGTTCCAGTGGATCGCTGAAGCCGTCGATGCTCAGCTGCCGGGTTTGCTCAAAGGCCTTGCGCGATTGTTCGAGCAGATCCGGGGCCGCATCGGCTTCGACGCTCATAGCGAACAATGCACGCCCCAGCGAGTAAGCCGCCCAGGTACTGCGCGAGGCCCTTTGCTCGGCGGGCAAAGCCAGCACTTTCTTGAAATACCCGGCGGCCAAGGCAGGATCACCCGCGCCAAATGCCACGGCACCCGCCAGGTACAATTTGAGTTCGGGCGGCAGTTGCGCCCCTTGGGTTTCAACCTGGCGGGCATCCGTCAGGCTGCGCAGGTGTTTCACCAACACTTGTTGCTCAGCGGAAAGTCCGGCCTGCTCGGCCTGATCGCGCAGCGCTACCGGGTCAGGTTCATCCGCGTAGCTGGCGCCAGCGGTCACGTTCTTCAACCCGTTGATGGCGTGGCCGAGGCGGCTGATCTCGAAGCGGAAGTTGCCTTCCGGCAGTTCCGCCAGCGACTGGCCTCGGTTATCCAGCAGACGCATGGGGAAGTCCGGGCCGCAGGCCAGTGCCGAACCCAATGGCAGGCTGAGGCTCAGGCAAAGCAAATGACGCGGCCAGTTACGGGTGAACATTCGAACCTCCTTGATCAATGTGTGCGCAACGAGCCCAACCAATGGCACGTTGTCCGCCGGCCGGTATTCGACCGTCGCGCAGGCGGGTGAAAGTAAGCAGATCCGGGCTCTGTTGCAACGCGTAACCGGCCAGGGCATCGGCCCCTTCACAATCACTGACCGCCAGGGTCAGACGTTCGGGCCAGGTACTGTCGAGATTGCCCCGGTTGCCGATGCCAATGTCATAGAGGCCATTGTCAGCCGAGAGTTGCAGTATCAATTGACTGCTGAGGACATCACCACGCACCACGGCGCGCAAGGTGGTCAAGCTCCAGGCCCGGCGGTCGTTGGCCAATGGCAGGCGAAACCAGATCAGGCCCGCCAGATGTTTCGGTGGATCGGCACGCAACTCGGTGCCGAGGGTGCGCAACGTCTGCGGGTCGGCGAGTAATTCCCGACGCTGGCCTGCACGCTCCACCGTCACTTCGCTTTCCACCACAGGCGCGCCGCCCACCGACGGCAGCAACGCCACGCCATAAGCCGGCAGCGCCAGAAAGAAAGGTTTTGTTGTGACGCGGCTCCAGGTCTTCGCCCATTGCCGGGCCTGATCGGCATCAAATAAACCGCGACGCGGATCGCTCACCGCGTGCACCTGCAGCACGCTGCTGTCGACTGTGGATAACAGCGCTGGCAGCTCGCGGCTGCCGAGCCAGGACGGCAACGCCGTGATGCTCAGCGGCAGCGAAGACGGCAACGCTTCGCGCAAATGCGCGAGAAACTCGCGGTACGCCGGTAGCCGGGCATTACCGGCGTCGTGGTCGATTTCCACGCCGGTGAGGTTCAACCCCTGTCCCTGCCAATCGCTGATCACCTGCTGGATCTGCGCAGTGACCTCGTCCTGATCCAGCTCCTTGAGCTGCCCATCCAGGCGAACCACCGCAATCACCGGCCGGCCATCACGCTTGAGCAGTGCCGGGTCAATTCGGGCCCGACTCCAGCCTGCGTTGGGGAAAGCCTGCAAGGCCAGCACCCGCAACGTCGAAAAGTCGGCGCGGCTGTCCCTGAGGGCAGCGTCGTGGGCCGGCGTCCACTGCCGCTGCCAGACGTAAAGCTGTTGATCCAGCGGCGGTGCACCCTGTCTTTCGCATCCGGTGGTGAGCGCCAGCGCCATCAGCAAGACCATCGAGCGAGTGAAAAAAACCATTAAAACGCCTGTTCCTGAAATGCAGAAAGGGCCATTGCGGCCCTTTTTCGTTCTGCTCACTACCCTACCCAGCCATCGACCGGCGGGCAATGTTGGCCTGCAGCGATCTTCAGATATCGAGCACCAACGGCTGCGCCCCTTGCGCCGGAATCGCACAGCAAATCAGCACCTGTCCGTCATCCGGCACCTCCGCTGGCGGCAGTGGGTAATGCACCTGACCGCTGACCAATCGCGTCTTGCAGGTGCCGCATGAGCCACCGCGACAACTGAATTCCGGGCGCAGGCCACGGCTTTCCGCCAACTCCAGCAAGCTGCCGCCCTCCGGCTGCCAGCGCGCTTCCTTGGCCGAGCGCTGGAACACCACGGGCACCGACGTGGTGGCGGCTGGCGGTTGCTCGATGACCACCGCATCGGGGTCCGGTCGCCGACGCAAGGTGGACGGACCGAAGGTTTCGGCGTGAATCCGCGAATCGCGAATGTCCAGTTCACGCAAGCCGTCGTACAACGCCTGGGTAAAACTTCCGGGGCCACAGACGACAAAATCCAGCTGATCGTAGTCCTCGACTGTCAGCAGATCCTTGAGCAGCGCGACGTCGATCCGTCCACTGAGGTCGAAGTCCTCTCCTTGCATCGCCTCGGCTTCCGGTTGGCTGAGCAAACGCACCACCCGCACTGCGTCACCGGCGTCTTCGAGCAAGCGATCCAGCTCCCGGCGAAATGGCTGGTCAGCCAGTGTGCGCGAACTCTGGATGAACCATGTCGGGCGGATACGGCGGGTGCGCAATCCCTGGTAAACCACCTCCCGCAACATCGACAACAGCGGCGTGATACCGACCCCGGCCGCCAGCAACACCAAAGGCCGACGCTCATGGGGTGCGACGGTGAAATGCCCTTGCGGCGCCCGCGCTTCCAATAGATCGCCAACACGAATCTGCTCATGCAAATGAGTAGACACCCGCCCGTCACGCTTCACGCTGATGCGGAAAAAATCATCGGACGGCGCGCTCGATAAACTGTAGGTGCGGATGTGCACTTCACCGTCAATGTTGAAACGCAGGGGCAAATGCTGCCCGGCCTGGAACAGTGGCAACCCGGCTCCGTCGGCAGGCTCCAGGTAAATCGAGCGAATGTTGTGGCTTTGCGCTTCAATCCGCGCCACCCGCAACGGCCGCCATTGATCACCCAGGGCTTTGGCCTGCAAACGCGCCGTGGCCTGCTCCCATGTGCCGGTGAGCAAACTGGTGGGTGACACGCCATCGAAGCGCCAGCGCAAGGCCAGGGCGGCGGGGCGACGTACCACCTGCTCGACATCGATTGTCCACAGACGCTCGGCTCCCTGGAACGCCTCGACCTGAGGGCCCTCCAGGATGATTTCAGTGCGTCCGCTGAGCTGCAGCAAATCACCGCTATTGAAATCGATGAACAGCAATCCGGCCCGGGGGTTGAGCAGCAGGTTGCCCAAGGTGTTGAAGTGCAGGTTGCCGGCGAAGTCCGGAATGGTCAGGCGATTGCCTTCCACGCGTACGAAACCGCTCTGCCCACCACGGTGAGACACATCCACCGAACGTTCACCGTCGACATCCACATAACTGGCAACGAAGAACGTGTCCGCCTCGGCGATCATGGCTTTGGCCGCATCATCCAGTTCGTTGAAATGCTCGGCGGCACGTGTCGAAGGATCGGCCAGCGGCACCGAGCGAAACTGGCGCAACTGAATGTACTGCGGGCAATTGCCGAAGGACTGGTCTACCGTCACGGCGAAACCACCCGTAGACATGGCGCGGACATGGCCATTGATGCGGTTGCGACGGCGAGTGTGCAGCTCGATACCCAACAAGCCAATGGCCGAGCCGTCGCTCACCTGCGCAGGATCGTCAACGGCAGGCAGGCTGCGAAATTGCAGCAAGCCCGGTTCTGGCGAGTGGGCGAAACCAGGCTCACCTTCAAGGATGCTGGCCCAGGGATGACCGTCGGCACCCACCACCCCGTACAGCATGAACGGCAATTGCTGATAGAACGTGCGGTGCTGGTCCGGCATCTCACTGCGAATCACCTTACGACCGAACACCTCCATTCGCTCGGCAACGCCCACATGCGCCTGCAATTGCTTCTCGCCGGCATGCCAGGGTGAACGGTCCATACGGCTGCTCCCTTGCGCCAGTGGCGCAGAACGGAGTGGCCCGGCAATACCGGGCCACCAACATCAGGCGGTTTTTTGCAGACCGGCAACGGTGCGCGGCATGCCGACAAAACCTGGCAAGGCTTCGATGCGGGCCAGCCAGGCGCGAATGTTTGCGTACTCGTCCAGCGACACATTGCCCTCAGGCGCATGGGCGATGTAGCTGTAGGCGGCGACGTCGGCTATCGTCGGTTCAGTGCCGGCCAGATACGGCGTATTAGCCAGTTCGTGATCGATCACTTTGAGCACGGTATGGGCGTAGGCAATCACTTCTTCAGCGTTGTAAGGCGCGCCAAACACAGTGATCAAACGTGCCCGGGCAGGGCCGAAGGCAATCGGACCGGCAGCCACCGACAACCAGCGCTGGACCTTGGCCGCACCCACCGGATCAGCCGGCAGCCAGCGACCGTTGCCGTATTTTTGCGCCAGATACACCAGAATCGCGTTGGAATCGGCCAACACCACACCCTGGTCATCAATCACCGGCACTTGGCCGAATGCATTGAGCGCCAGGAACGCCGGTTGCTTGTGCTCGCCCTTGGCGAGGTCAACGAAGATCAGTTCGATCGGCAATTTCAGCAGGGACAGCATCAACTCGACACGATGAGCGTGGCCGGAACGTGGGAAGTTGTAGAGTTTGATCGCTTGCATGGTCGACACCTCGGGTGAGTGGTGCTGCTCAGGAAGACCAGCACCGATGAGGCGCATACTCTACCTTCAACCAAAACAACAGAATCACCATAAAACGCAATCAATTATTTCATTGGGTGAAATAACTCAACACTTGAGCGCCGGATGCTCGCGCAGGGTCTTCACCGCGAAATCAACAAAGCTGCGCACCCGGGCCGGCGCTTTACGCCCGCCCTGATAGACCACATGGATGGGCAACGGCGGCAGTTCAAAGTCGGCCAAAATGATTTCCAGCTCTCCGGCAGCCACCTTGCTCGCGACTTGATAAGACAGTACCCGCGTGAAGCCCAACCCCAGACAGGCTGCCGTGATGGCCGCCTGATTCGCTGTCACCACCAGTCGTGGTTCAGCCCGGACACTCAAGGTTTCGCCGTCTTCAATGAATGGCCAACTCCGCAATTGGCCTATGGCGGATGTCGCAATGATCGGCGCCACAGCCAGCTCCTGTGGATGCCTGGGCCGACCATGGCTGGCCAGATACTGTGGCGATGCGCAGATCACCCGCCGCACCTCACCCACGCGGATCGCATGCTGGTTGCTGTCGGGGAGCTCGCCAATGCGGATGGCCACATCGACGCCCTCCTCGACCACGCTCACTACCCGGTCCACCAGCAGCGCGTTGATGCAGACTTCGGGGAATTGCATCAGGTAGTTCACCATCAACGGTGTGACAAACAGCTCGCCAAACAAGACCGGTGCGGTGATGGTCAATTGCCCACGAGGATGGATATGGCTGCCCGCTGCCGAATCCTCGGCTTCCTGCACCTCGGCGAGAATTCTCCGACAGTCCTCCAGATATCGCTGACCGGCCTCGCTCAAATACACGCTGCGCGTGGTACGTGTGAGCAGTTGCGTGCCAATACGCTTCTCCAGCGCCGCCACCGCTCGGGTGACGCTGGCCGCCGACAGCCCCAGACGCCGCGCCGCCGCCGAAAAACCCTGTTCCTGGGCGACGGCAGCGAAGACCTGCATTTCCTGGAAGCGGTCCATGGCACTGTCCTCATTTCAGATAGATAAATCGCAATAAAAGGCCGGGATGTTAAACGCAAGTGTGCAATAACAAAGTTTGGCGTCCGACCATCAAGTAAATCAATGGGCTACTGCACTCTAGCGCCTGCGCTGTAAAAACCAAGCGTGGCACAAACCTCAAAGAGCAGACCGGGGATTATTGATAATTAATGAGGATTATTTTCTTGCGACAGGTGCGACTGTTCGCAATTATCCGGACCCGCCCGCTGCAACGGCTGATGCCTGACAGGGAAAAAGAGCCACTGGCTTGGCTCCCAACCCATTTCCAGGCATGGGCTCGTCAGCGGACGATATCCACAACGGCAGAATTCCAGCCTGCATAAACAGGCGGAATATACGACTGCTCCTATACTACAAGCCACCCTGTTACCTATTGAGTATTAGTAGGTACCTCGTTGAAATCTTCCCTACGTGAAATAAGGCGTTAGTTGTTAACGCTTGGACGTCTGTCCATCGATCTTGCTTTCAAGAGTCACTCCGTAGGGAAGAGTGAACTTCAACTAGCTGGCTAACCTGGTGACACCGCAAGGAGTTCGAGAATGTTGCGCACAAACATTTCCGCAAGAGCACTGTCCGGTGGTTTGCTCGATGTACTGATACGCGCCGGGCTGATTACCGTGCTGGTGCTGTTCTGCTTCCAGATCTTCCACCCGTTCCTCAACCTCATGCTCTGGGCGCTGATTCTGGCCATCACCCTGTATCCACTGCATGCGCTCATCAAGCGCAAGCTGGTCAACAAGGACGGTCGTGCCGCCACTCTGATCGTGGTGGTCGCCCTGGCTTTGCTGATGGTACCGATCTACTTGCTGGGCACCTCGATCAGTGAATCGGTCCAGGGCACCCTGGCGATCCTCAAGTCCGATACGATGCAGATTCCGCTCCCCAGCGAAAAAATCGCTTCCCTGCCGCTCATTGGCAAGCCGCTCTACGGCTACTGGATGCAGGCTGCCACCGACATGAGCAGCGTGGTGATGAAGGTGATGCCCTATATCAAGTCCGTCGGCCTGACCTTGTTGGGCAAAATGGCCGACGTTGGCGTGGGCTTTCTGTTGTTCATCGGCGCCCTGATCATTGCCGGCGTGCTCATGGCCTATGGCGAAAACGGCGAAAGAAGCGCCCTGGCCATCACCTCGCGCCTTTCCGGACCTGAGCGTGGCCCACGCATTACCGAGCTGTGCACTGCCACCATCCGCGCGGTCGCCCAGGGCGTGGTAGGCATCGCGTTCATTCAGATGTTGCTGGTGGGCGTGGGCTTCGTGCTCATGGGTGTCCCCGGTGCCGGCCTGCTGGCGATGGTTGCGCTGCTGATGGGGATCATGCAATTGCCAGTACTGCTGGTAACCCTTCCGGTGATCGCGTATGTCTTCGCCACCGAAGGGACCAGCCTGGCCACCATCGTGTTTGGCATCTACAGCCTGATTGCCGGGATGGCCGACAACGTCCTCAAGCCATTGATGTTGGGCCGCGGCGTCGATGTCCCGATGCCGGTGATTCTGATTGGCGCCCTGGGCGGCATGGTGAGCGGCGGTTTCATTGGTTTGTTCATCGGTCCGGTTGCGCTGGCGGTGGGCTACCAACTGTTCTGGCAATGGGTCCAGGATCAACCGTCTGCCGAGGTAATGAACGAGACACCCGAGATCGAGGCGTTGAACGAGACACCGAAGATAGAGGCAATGAACGATCAGCGTCCCCTCTGAGGAGTGTGCGCTTGATGCCTCGCCCTGCTCGCGTCAGCCGGCTGCTGCTCTGTGGCACCGTCGTACTGAGCGGCTGTGTGCAACTGGGGCCGGATTTTCAGTCACCGGCCCAGCCTTGGGTCGACCACTGGAACAGCCCGGCCCTGGAGATTGCCGGCCAACAACAAGCGCAACCTGACAGCCGCCAATGGTGGCGCGTGTTCAACGATCCGGTGCTGGACCATTTGATCGCCGAAGCCGATGCCCACAACGCCGACCTGCAGATCGCTGGCCTGCGGGTCATGGAGTCTCGCGCGCAATTGGGCATCGCCCTGAGTGGACGCTACCCGCAATTGCAACAAGCCAGCGCCGACAGCCTGTACTTGAATCGTCGACAGTCGGGCGGCGCCAACCCCCAGGACACGCATTTCTGGCAGCACAGCGTCGGCTTCGACATCGGTTGGGAGCTGGATTTCTGGGGGCGTTTCAGCCGTGCCATCGAGTCGGCCGACGCCTCCTGGTTTGCCGCCCAGGCCAACTATGAAAATGCCCTGGTGTTGTTGCACGCGCAACTGGCGCAAAACTACTACGCCTTGCGCACCGCCGAGGCGCGCCTGCAAATCGCCCGCAGTAACGCCAAATTGCAAAAGCGCAGCTACGAGATCACCGAGCGCCTGTTCAACAGCGGGGCCGAAGCCGAACTCGATCTGCAACAAGCCAAAACCCAGTACCTGGGCACCCTGAGCACCATCCCGGATTTCGAAAGCCAGGTGGCCAGCTTGCGCAATGCGTTGTCCACCCTGATCGGCCAACCACCCGGCTCGATCCCGGACCTCAATCGCAACACCGGAGTGGTGCCACTGCTCGATACAGCGGTCTTGCAGGATGTGCCGGCCAACCTGCTGGTGCGGCGCCCCGATGTACGCGCTGCCGAGCTGCAAGTGGCGGCGCAGTCGGCGTTGATCGGTGTGGCCGAGACCGACCTGTACCCCTCCATCAGCCTGCTGGGCAGCATCGTCTGGTCCGCCAGTTCGCTCAACGGTGCGCCCAATACCCTCGACATGGTGGCCGGCCCCAGCCTGCGCTGGGACGTCTTCGATCATGGCCGGATCACCAACAACGTCCGCGTGCAGGATGCCCGCCTGCAGCAGCTGATCGTTATCTACCAGGACAGCGTGCGCCAGGCGGCGCGCGAGGCTGACGATGCCGCTACCGGTTTGATCAAAGCGTTGGAGCGTGACCAGATCCTCAGCGAAGCCTCGGTAGCCGCCGAACGTTCGGTGACCCTGGCCAATGCCCAATACCGCGAAGGCTATTCAGACTTCCAACGCGTGCTGGATGCCCAGCGCGCCCTGTTTGCCCAACAGGATATCTACCTGGTCAACCGTGGCACCGCCGTCAACAGCCTGATCGCCCTGTACAAGGCCCTGGGCGGCGGCTGGTACAGCGACCAGCCGATGATCGACCCGGCCACCCGCCAACAGATGCAACAACGGACCGATTGGGGCGATCTGCTCGACGAACCGAAGGAAAGTGCCCATGACTGACAGCCAACAACCGGCCGCCGAGAACGCCTCGGCCCCGGCCGCCGACCCAGCCAGAAAAGCGATCAACTGGGTGGTGCTGCTGATCATCCTGAGTCTGGTCTGGTACCTGATGGCCGACCGTTATACGCCCTACACGCAACAGGCACGGGTGCAGGCCTTCGTTGTGCCGGTGGCGGCTGAGGTATCCGGCCGGGTGACCAAGGTGCATGTACGCAACAACCAGGACGTCAAGGCCGGTGAGTTGCTGTTTGAAGTCAGTCCCGAGCAATACCAGATTGCCGTCGATCGCGCCCGCGCCGACCTTGAGTCGACCCGTCGCCAGGTGGGCGCCAACACCGCCGGCGTCGACTCCAAGCAAGCGTCCCTGCGCGCGTCCCAGGCCAACGAACTCAAGGCACGCCAGGACATCCAGCGGCTTGAACGCCTGTACCGCGAAGACCCGGGCACCATCTCGTTGCGACGCCTGGAAATATCCCGCGCCACCCTGGAAGAGTCCATCAGCCAGGTCGCCGCGGCCAAGGCCGAAGTGCAACGTGCACGGGAACAACAGGGCGGTAATGAAGGCGAAAACGCCCAGTTGCTCAGCGCCGCCAGCAACCTTGAAAAAGCCGAGCTGGACTTGAGCAATACCAAGGTCCACGCACGCTCGGCCGGCCTGATCACCGATTTGCGCACCGATGTCGGCCAGTTTGCCGCTGCCGGTGCGCCGGTGATGACCCTGATTGCCATCCACGATGTGTGGATCAGCGCCGATATGACCGAAAACAACCTGGGAAGTGTCCAGCCCGGGACGCCGGTGTCCATCGTCCTCGACGCCCTGCCCGGGAAAATTTACCAAGGTCATGTGCGCAGCGTCGGCTATGGCGTCGATATCGGCCAGACCACCCAACCGGGCAGCCTGCCAAAAGTGGAGAACAGCCGCGATTGGCTACGCCCTGCCCAGCGCTTTCCGGTCATCATCGAGTTCGAACCCGGTGAGTTGACCAGCCCGCAGGGCATCCGGTCCGGCGGGCAAGCAGAAGTCATGGCGTTCCCGAGTGAAGGTAACCCGCTGAATATTCCGGGTCGCCTGTTCCTGCGCCTGATGAGCTGGATGTCCTATGCGTATTGAGCGTCCGGCCCGGGTCCAGCGCGCCCTGCGCCTGGGCTTCGGTACGGCACTGTGCCTGGCGGCGAGCTTCGGTCTGGCCCTGCCCATCCCGTTCCTCGCGCCGATGCTGGCGCTGATGATGCTGGCAGCGATGAACCGACCGTTGCCGTTCAAGGCCAGCCTGGGTCTGATCCTGATCCTGATGTTGACCACCGGGACCGGCCTGCTGCTCATTCCCCTGCTGCGTTACTACCCGTTCAGTGGTGTGCTGCTGGTCGGACTGTGCCTGTTCATGGCCTTCGGGTATGGCCTGCGCGGCGGCAACCCGCTGGTGGCGACTTTCCTGGTGGTGGGCCTGACCTTGATCAGCTCGGCCGGAACCGCCGAATTCGCCCTGGCGCTTGAGGTGATCGTGGCCCTGGTCAAGGGGCTGTTCCTGGCCGTGACAACGCTGACCATCAGCCATTGGCTGTTTCCCGACCCCGCCAGTGCCCCCGCGGCAAAGCCCGGCCCGAGCCTTTCTCCAACCGAAAGCAGTTGGCTGGCCCTGCGTGCCACGCTGGTGGTGCTGCCGACCTTCCTGCTGGCCATGGTCGACCCGGCCAGCTACCTGCCGATCATCATGAAAGCCGTCAGCCTAGGCCAACAAAGCTGCGCGACCAGCGCCCGCACCGCCGGCCAGGAATTGCTCGGCTCGACCCTGCTCGGTGGCCTTATGGCGATTCTTTTCTGGTGCGCGCTGAGCCTGTTCGTCAACCTGTGGATGTTCTTTCTGTGGATGTTGCTGTTCGGCTTGCTGGTGGCCAGAAAACTCTACGGCCTGGCCCGGACCCGACAACCACCGAGTTTCTGGCTCAACAGCCTGGCGACCCTGATCATTCTGCTCGGCCAATCGGTACAGGACAGTGCCGCGGGCAAGGACGTCTACACCGCCTTCGCCATCCGCATGGGCCTGTTCATTCTGGTGACTTTGTATGCCTGTGTGATGGTCCATTTGCTGGATACGCGGCGGCGGCGTCGAATTACGACCGCCTAGAAACAGACCCCCCTGAAGAGGGTAATGCTGTTCAGTTAAGCGAATGTGGTCCTCTGTAGGAACGAGCTTGCTCGCGATGGTCGCCAACGATAACGCGTATTTACTGGCTAAACGCGGCGCTCTTGAGTCCATCGCGAGCAAACTCGCTCCTACAATTTCCTTAACTGAACAGCATTACCCTGAAGAGGGGGTTTTTCACCTGTGGATAACTTATTCCACATTGACCGACTTCGCCAGGTTGCGCGGCTGGTCAACGTCGGTGCCTTTGAGCACGGCGACGTAGTAGGACAGCAGTTGCAGCGGGATGGTGGTAATGCTGGTTAGCAACCTTATGCAAATGACCATTTGGGCCGCGTTGTTCGTGCTGCTGCGCGAATTCGAAAGCTTCGCGAAATCACTGTATTTTTCCGGCGTGACCTATCGACCGTGGGCTTTCGAGCAATAGCGGCTGTCCAGTCCACTGGAGCCGGCCAACGGAATCCTTATGTGCGGTGTCTCAACCGCAGCGATGACGGCTGCTGTGATGGAGATCGTTAAACAGCAGTTAGCTGGTGAGCGCGACCCACATTCGTGCTCAAGAGATTGCTGTAACACCGAAAGAACAAGACAAGCATCTGATGCGACGCCTGAAAAAGCCTCCCTCGAAACGGGGGGAGGTTAATTATTGATTCAAATCATATTTTCTGGCGTCAAGCCTTTGGGACTTAAGCCGGCCTGGAGTAGGTAATCTGGTCCTCAGTCGCTCGTTGCTCACCTCTGCGAGGTCTTCAGCGGAATGGACTCTAACGTAGCCAGTTACTGTAAGAAAATTTACTAGGCTGTGTAAGTTGTATCCGTAAAAACAAAACTTCAACCCAATCACCATGCAAATAGTTTGACGCCAGCTGTAATGCCGGCGAAAAATCATAGCCGCTGCAAAACGATATTTCCGAAACGTAATATTAGTGATAGGACAAAGAAAATGAATACCACATCAAACAATGAAACACTCGACCTAGAACTTGATGTAGAAACTGCAGAAAAATTCTCCAAGCTTCTCAACGATGAAAGCCTGATGCACGCCGGTTTTGTGGCGCATCAGTCGAACAACAATGTGTTGAGTCTGCCTGAAGATATTAAAATCGCAGCCTGAAAAAAAGGGAGGGAAGCTATTCCCTCCCCTTTTATTTTCAAACCGAACATGGAACTTGCTTATACCTCTCATTAATGGTGGTGTAATAATTTATGCACAGGTTAAGTTCTAGCCTTCGTCGTCGCAATGCCGAAGAAACTTTAAAAATTATCATCAACGATTTAGCCCCTCGCTTGGGAATTACCCGAGTAACAGACACAACCTGGCTGGACCGAATCGGCATTCCGGTGTTCGCCAGCATACGACCCGATGCACTTAAGGGATCTCTTTGCGTAAACGCTGGCAAGGGTCTAAGACCAGTAGAGGCTAAGATAGGCGCGTACATGGAAGCCATCGAGTTCAGCCTTGCACAATACAACACCGCGCAACTGAAACTGTTAAGGAGCACACCAAGACAACTCATCAAAAGCCACGAAGGACGAATAGAATTCAATCAATTCTGCATGCTGTATGGTTTCTCCGTAGCCCCCGACTCGCTAATCATGGCTATCGAAGTAGAAGATATATTACGGAAACAAAAAGTACTTGCACCAGCAGAACTGGTATTCATCCCCTACCCCGAAAACCCAGGGCAACGACTCTTCGGGGAAAGCTCAAGTGGCTTGGCGTCTGGTAATGACTTAGAGGAGGCCTCGGTACACGCTGTTTGTGAGCTCATGGAACGCGATATTCAAGCCTTTAACCACGTACATGACCGTTCACGTCTCGTCAATCTGGACAGCTACAGCACAGAAATTGATGCTCTTATTATTAAGATCAATGATGCGGGATTAAATCTGTCGATTCGTTATACAGAGAACTGTTTTGGCCTGGCCTACTTTCAGGCTTTTATCATGGAAGAGTCCTCCCATTCTCCTATCTCTGTGGCCACGGGCTCAGGGTTGCATCCCATTAAGGAAATCGCATTGATCAGGGCCATCTGCGAGGCGGCCCAAAGTCGTTTAAGCCACATCCACGGAGGACGAGACGACATTATCGATCGCGTCAAATACTTCGAGAAGAAGGGGCGTTCGGTTGAACTTCAGGCCATTTCACGCTTGCGTAACGTGGCCACCTCCCGAGATCAGATGATCGATTATTCCTCCATCGATTGCCAAGAAGCCGCAATACCTACGATCGAATCGGCTTGGGAGTTACTAATTGAGCGATTGCAGCGTGTCGGACTCAGCACCGTACTAAGAGTCCTGCTCAGTGAAGCGGCAGAAGACATTTCTGTGGTCAGAATAATTATTCCGGGGCTTGAAGTCTTTGAACCTGGTTTGAAAAGAGTTGGTCCGAGGTTACTTACATATGTCAAACAAAGCGCTTGAGATATGCACGCTGTTTGCTGGTCCCTCCTTACATGGGATAGATAGTCAATTACTGTGCAGTGGCGGACTGGTATTGCGTCCTCCAATCAAGCGCGGTGATATCGAACGGCTAATGGTGTATTCCCCCCCTTCAAACCTTGCAATTGTCGATGGCGTGTTCCATGCGCACCCGGCAGTCGGTCATGCCGAGATACTGGACGCAATGAACGCTGGTTGGCGCATCTGGGGATTATCGTCCATGGGAGCCATTCGCGCCTGTGAAATGGATACGCTTGGAATGAAAGGCTTTGGTGAAGTGTATCGACTATTCGCCAGCGACCAAGACATGTCCGACGATGAGGTAACCCTGATACATCAAGCACAAGAGCCTTTTCTTCCACTCAGCGAACCACTTATACATATCAGACAGTTTTTAAGACATTGGACGACTGAACAGATAATTACGCAAGAACAGGAACACGATTTACTAACGTATCTGAAAAACATGTGGTACGGGAATCGAACACTAAATCGTCTGAGGGAGGCTTTGTTAGCACTCGCTATCTCAGAGAACCAAATAGACAGCGCCATAGCTAACTTTTCCGCCTACAGAATAAAGAGCCTAGACTTGGAAAGCTTTCTAAAACTGCAACCATGGACAAGGAAGGTATAAAAAATGTCGCCATCAGAGATACTATTTGAAATAGGCGGTTTACCATTTGTAAACCCTGTATTCAATAGCATGAAACTTCTAACGCTTGTCGCGGTTGTACGTAAAAATATCGAAGGAAGCGAATTACCTTTAACCGACTATTTGCAACCAGACTTCGCCACGAATTTGTATAACCGACACGTCGAGGGCGCACCAACGTTTCCGCCCCATCAACCGTTGGGTAAAGCAGAACTGTATATGCTGACCGAGGCAAAGAGTAACCTGAAAGCCTTGCTTCCGGAATGGACAAATTTGTTGGACTTACCGATCAAAATATATAAGTTGACTAACGAACAAGTTAGCCTAACCAATCCTGTACTACCGCAACAAATGTTTCTGGGCGAAGCTGCGTTTACAACTATTACGGACCTTGAAGAGTTGCTGGTGCATGAACTCTCTCATATCTGGTCCAGCCTGATCGCCGAGATTTATGACTTCCAACTTAAGGGTAGTTCTAACAACTACATACTGCCATCCGGAACCGGCGACAAGAATCCTAGAGGTGTCTTACTGGCTTGCCTGTTTGCGGTTAGCGCCGTGAATTACCATCGGCGGTTGCTGGCCAGCGGTTCCGAGCGAGCTCGTCCTGAACGACTCGACTATTTGCACCAGTATTTCCTCAAAAGTCTGGCTACTCTCAAAACTTCGACCGAGTTGTCCGAAATTGGAAAACTGATCACCTCCAGACTGGATTCGTTCTCCAATGATCTGACAACTGACACCATTCAAGGATGACCCATGGTAGTCATACACTTTCCCCGACAGTTCATGCCCTATACCGATCAACATAAAACATACGTCACTGAAGGTTTGTGTATTAACGATGTACTGAGAAAATTAACCGCACGTTTTCCCGGTCTTATTGGCCCGGTCTTCTCTGAGGATTTGTACCCGCTGCCATTCGTTGGGTTGTTTGTCGACGGCATACCCGTGGCCAGTGAGCATCACCGCCATTGTCCATTGAATAGTAATGCGCACTTAATTCTGGTTAACGCAGTGGCAGGTGGCTGAAATGCAATGCAAACTGAAGACAGATACCACCCGTTATGCTCGCCAAGTCATCCTTAGTGAGATCGGCGTTCAGGGGCAACAAAGCCTCATAGACAGTAAAGTGTTAGTAGTCGGCGCAGGGGGACTAGGCTGCCCGGTACTTTTGTACCTGGCAGGTGCCGGCGTCGGGACGATCGGTATCGTTGATGACGACATCGTCGACGTGAGTAATTTACACCGACAAATTCTCTATACGATTGCCGATGTGGGCGACCTGAAAGTACTTGCGGCCAAGCGTCGCATCAATCAGTTGAACCCGGAAATCGTCGTCCACACCATTGTCACGACGCTGAATACGGACAATGTCCTGTCACTGCTGGCGGATTACGACATTATCGTCGATGCCACTGATAACTTCGAGGCTAAATACCTCATCAGTGACGCCTGTATCGAGTGCGAAAAACCTATGGTCTATGCAGCGATCAGTCAATTCGAAGGACAGGTGTCGGTATTTAACTATTACAACCAGCACACTCACCAAAGGGGGCCTTGCTTCCGAGATCTGTTCGAAACACCGCCACCACCGCACTTGACACAAAGCTGCTCGGAAGCGGGCGTTCTTGGTGTCGTACCTGGCTTGCTTGGTTGCCTTCAGGCCAATGAAGTACTAAAGCTCATTCTCGATGCCGGTGAGCCCTTAAGCGGACAATTGTTGTCTATCGACTGCCTAGACAACACTTTCCATCTATTGAACATCGACAAAAAAATACGTGCGGGGACCCTTGGGAATACGCTTGGCGCCACATCTATCCCCGCATGGCGCGAGAGCGACTGGCTATCACCCGACACATTGCATGACTGGATAGCGACATATACGCCATTTCAATTGGTCGATGTGCGCGACGTCAGTGAGCATCAGCAACGCTCGCTGGGCGGCAAACTAATACCGCTTAAAGACATCATCAAGCGCCTGGGAGAACTCGACCCTGCCCGCCGTATCGTTTTTTATTGCAAATCCGGTGTCAGGAGCAAGGCAGCCTTACTGGCAGTTCGCAGCATCAATCAGGATGCAGAACTCTATTGTCTTGAGGGTGGCGTCGAGCGCTATCTGGCTATCTACCCGGATGAAACTCTCCCCGTCGTTTCTTGAACAACCTACTGGCGTAGTCGCCTTATCCGGATCAAAGGTACGTCAATGAGCGCAAAGTTTGCAGGTGTTAAGTGGAGTTTACCCGACATCGACCGACGTCTACTGAAAGTGCAATTCAGTTTTTTTCTGATGGTTTTGGGTGGACGTTGCAATCAACTGGCAGTGGCTTGGTGGGCTCTGCAAGAAACAGGCTCTGCGCTCTATTTTGCCAACATGATTGCCTGTTCCATCGCGGCGGAGGTGTTAGCCAAACCTTTGCTGGGATGGCTAGGCGATAAGTACAACAAAATACTCATCATCAAACTAACCTCATGGATCAGCTTTCTCACAGTGTTATTGATGGTTCTGTTGTCTGCCACGGGGACATTCAACCCTTGGACGGTTGGCGCCCTGATGATGCTCAGCAGTGCGATCGTCGGCGTGCGCGACCCTCTCCAGGCGTCGATTATTCCTTTGTTTACAGATGACGATAAAGTCTCCTTGGCCTTTCGTACCAAAAGTGTGATGTCGTCTTTTTCTATTCTTCTGGGGCCGGTACTGGCCAGTGGGTTGATTTACGAGTTCGGTATCACTATCGCTTTTGTCACCGATTTTTTTGCAATTCTCATCGCAGGGGCATTGATTGCAACCATCCCGAGCCACATCGGTGCGGTTGACCCATGCGAAAAAACACCACGTGCAAGTGGCTTCAGCATGATCTATTCAGGCTTCAAGGTGGTTTATGGCGTGAAAGTCGAATTTTACTTGGCCATTATTGCGATGCTGATCAATTTCGCGCTGTTTCCATTTTTCACTATCTTGATCCCACTGTACGTAAAGGACGTTATCCAATATCCGGTCACTTACATTGGCCTTCTGGATTCGTGCTTCGGACTGGGCATTTTGGCAGGAAGTTACAAAATCATCGGGTGGTTATCCGAACGGGTCCCCCGTGACATGTGCGTCTCCGCAGGTTTTGCACTACTGGGAGGCAACCTTGTGGTGGTTGGCACTATTTCATCGTCGTTCATCGTACCAGCGGCCTTTTTCTGCGGCGGCATCGGCCTGATGTTAATCAATATTCCTACCTCTGCGGTGAGATTGCTGGCGACCCCCAAGCTCCATCGCAACCGGATTTTTGCCACGGTTTCATTTCTGTCTGCAGCGGCTAGCCCCTTGGGCAGTTTCGCGATGAACGCCCTGATCACCTACTTGGGAGTCCCCCTGACAATTACGCTGCTAGGCGTCATGGTGTTGGTGTTATCACTGCTGGTCCTTCTAGTACCGGACTTTAAACTTTTCATGCGCTCCCAAGATACGCAACTCAATAATGCATATCTGGACAAATACCCAAACGCGTTTGCGCACTAACGTGCGTCGCCGTACTCCTGCCCTTTCAAACGGAGTGGCCTTACATGATGCCGGAGCTCAAGGATCGTCTTGGATCTGCTCGACACGAACAGATCTTCTGCGGTCAATATTATGATGACATGGGCTGTATCGGTTTTCTGGGGGATCCAGCTAAGAATCGCATCTCGGTTCTGATGCTAGGACTTTCAGACGGTGTAGGACTGGCACCGATCGCAGCCAGCACCAGGGTGGCCAGTCTAATGGCTATTGATCTGGACGAGACAGCACTGGTGCGCAGCCTCGAAAATCGGAACCGAATGGCAGCGCATATCGACTTTGACAGCGAGATCGCCGATGCCGAGCAATTCCTAGTCGTCAACCCCGACCGTTACGACGTCATTATTGTCGACCTTTACACTCAGTACGGTTATGCCCCGATCGTGTTTGAACACGACTTCCATCAACTATTGAAGAGCCGCCTCAATCCCCTTGGTCACGTGGTGTTCAATGGTTTTGGCGTCCCAATGAACCTGGCCCCACTTAACGGTTCTACGCCCCAAGCTTGGCTCGCCCACTGCCTAAACAATAGCTGGGGCGACGTTCATTACCTGCCCCACCGACGCAATGCAACGTTCATTATTGGACCGCCGCCATCAACTAAACTGGACACCGTACTTGCCGTGGAGTCGTTATGCGCCAGTGACCGACTTTTTATGGACATCATGAGTCTTCGTCTGCGCTATTTGGTGCCTACTGTTATCCAGCACACACCGCCAATCCCCCCGGCACTGGATTTCGCAGGGATTGATCAAGAGGTACGAAAACGCTGGGCGGACACGTTACCAGCGTTGTCTGCGCTGCTTCCAGCCTCGTTGAAACTAAGCAAACCCGACGATCTTCGCTCGATACTGGATAACCCCGAAGCTTGCCAAGCGCTGCAAGAGCGATTAGTGAAAGAAAAGTCTTCGCTGCGTATTACGCTCGCATTGCTGATCGCCGGCGAAGTTAACTTCTCGGACCGTGATGTGTCGTGGCTACCAGATTGGGTCGTATCAACATTAGAGAACAACATAGTCATCCACCCGAGAGATTGGCTGGAAGGATTACTCCCCTACGCCTATGGCGTCATTACCCATAGGACAAGAGGGGACTTATCTAAATTGGAAGGTTTTCGACGGGCCCTAGCACGATTATCACTCAGTGTATTTCTCACACCCACGACAACAAAATCCACGTCAAGATAGTTCAACTGTCGAATGTGAAAAGACTGAGCTGTGACGGGGCGAGCTTGTCGCCCCGTCAACCACATTAAGCTGATGATCTCAAAAAACTTTTAATCAAAAACAGCTTAAATCACCTGTGGATAACTTATTCCACAGTTACCGACTTCGCCAAATTGCGCGGCTGGTCAACGTCGGTGCCTTTGAGTACGGCGACGTAGTACGACAGCAGTTGCAGCGGGATGGTGTAGAGAATCGGCGACAGGATGTCGTGGATGTGTGGCATGTGCACCACGTGGGTGCCTTCACCGTTGGTCATGCCGGCCTTCTCGTCTGCGAAGACGATCAACTGGCCACCGCGGGCGCGAACTTCCTGGAGGTTGGACTTCAACTTCTCCAGCAGTTCGTTGTTCGGCGCCACGGTCACCACTGGCATGTCGTTATCCACAAGCGCCAACGGGCCGTGTTTCAGCTCGCCGGCCGGATAGGCTTCAGCGTGGATGTAGGAGATTTCCTTGAGCTTGAGTGCCCCTTCCATCGCTACCGGGAACTGCGCGCCACGGCCGAGGAACAGCGTGTGGTGTTTCTCGGCGAACAGCTCGGAGATTTTTTCCACGGTGCTGTCCATGGCCAGCGCTTCGCCCAGACGGGTCGGCAAACGACGCAGTTCTTCGACCAGCGTCGCTTCGACGCCTTTGGCCAAGGTGCCACGAACCTGGCCCAGGGAAAGCGTCAGCAACAACAGGCCAACCAATTGCGTGGTGAAGGCTTTGGTCGAAGCCACACCGATTTCGCGACCGGCCTGGGTCAACAGGGTCAGATCGGATTCACGCACCAGCGAGCTGATACCGACGTTGCAGATCGCCAGGCTGGCGAGGAAGCCCAGCTCCTTGGCGTTGCGCAGCGCGGCCAGGGTGTCGGCGGTTTCGCCGGACTGGGAAATGGTCACGAACAAGGTGTCCGGCTGCACCACCACCTTGCGGTAACGGAATTCGCTGGCGACTTCGACCTGGCAAGGAATGCCGGCCAGCTCTTCGAGCCAGTAACGCGCGACCATGCCGGCGTGGTAGCTGGTGCCACACGCGACGATCTGTACGTTACGCACTTTGGCGAACAGCTCGGCCGCCTGTGGGCCGAATGCCTGTACCAGTACCTGGTTCTGGCTCAGGCGACCTTCCAGGGTGCGCTGCACCACGGACGGTTGCTCGTGGATTTCCTTGAGCATGAAGTGACGGAACTCGCCCTTTTCAGCGGCTTCGGCACCGTCACGATACTGCACGGATTCGCGCTCGACAGCCTGGCCGTCAACGTCCCAGATCTGCACGCTGTCGCGGCGGATTTCGGCGATGTCGCCTTCTTCCAGGTACATGAAGCGGTCGGTGACCTGACGCAGGGCCAACTGGTCGGACGCCAGGAAGTTTTCCCCCAGGCCCAGGCCGATCACCAACGGGCTGCCGCTGCGGGCTGCGACCAGGCGATCCGGTTGCTGCGCGCTGATCACTGCCAGGCCGTAAGCACCGTGCAACTCTTTGACGGTTGCCTTGAGGGCCACAGTCAGATCGCGCAGATCCTTGAGTTTGTGGTTCAGCAGGTGGGAGATGACTTCAGTGTCGGTGTCCGAAGTGAACACATAGCCCAGGGCTTTGAGTTGTTCACGCAGGGCTTCGTGGTTTTCGATGATGCCGTTGTGCACCACCGCCAGGTCACCGGAGAAATGCGGGTGAGCATTACGCTCGCACGGTGCACCGTGGGTGGCCCAGCGGGTGTGGGCGATGCCCAGACGACCGACCAGCGGCTCGGTGGCCAATGCCTGCTCCAGCTCACTGACCTTGCCCGGGCGACGCAGGCGCTCGAGTTTTTCATCGTTGGTGTAGACCGCCACGCCAGCGCTGTCATACCCACGGTATTCGAGGCGCTTCAGGCCTTCGACGAGGATGGCGGTGATGTTACGTTCTGCGACTGCGCCGACAATTCCACACATGCTATTTCTCCTGACTGACAGCCGCGCAAATCAAATTGATGCCGCGGGCCTGAATCTGATCGCGAGCCTCAAGCGGCAGGCGTTCATCCGTAATTAGGGTATGGACACTGCTCCAGGGCAGCTCCAGGTTGGGAATCTTGCGGCCGATCTTGTCGGCCTCCACCATCACGACCACTTCGCGGGCGACTTCGGCCATGACCCGGCTCAGTCCGAGCAGTTCGTTGAAGGTGGTTGTACCGCGAACCAGATCGATGCCATCAGCGCCGATGAACAGCTGGTCGAAGTCGTAGGAGCGTAGTACCTGCTCGGCAACCTGCCCCTGAAAGGACTCGGAATGCGGGTCCCAGGTGCCACCAGTCATCAACAGCACCGGTTCGTGCTCAAGTTCGCTCAGGGCATTGGCGACATGCAGCGAGTTGGTCATTACCACCAGACCGGGTTGCTGTCCGAGTTCCGGGATCATGGCGGCGGTAGTACTGCCACTGTCGATAATGATGCGCGCATGCTCGCGAATCCGCGCGACGGCGGCACGGGCGATGGCTTGCTTGTATATGGAAACCGGCTGACCAAGGTCTGCGACCAGCTCCTGAGGCATGGTGATCGCCCCGCCGTAACGACGCAGCAACAGACCATTGCTTTCAAGTGCTGCCAGATCCTTGCGAATCGTAACTTCCGACGTTTCGAAGCGCTTGGCCAACTCGTCCACACTGACTTCGCCCTGCTCATTGAGCAAGGCGAGGATGTTGTGGCGACGCTGAGGTGTGTTGCGCTTCGACATGAGCTGATAAGTTTCGTTTCGAAAGATAGCGGAAGCAATCAAAACCTATCAGCGAAACTTCGTCAAGCGCCATGCGATAAAAAGAGCTGTGGATAACTTGTAGGAGCGAGCTTGCTCGCGATGGGCGTGAACGATGATGCATTCTTTCTGGAAAAATGCGCCGCTCTCAAATTCATCGTCGGAACGCCGCCCGGAGCAAGCTCGCTCCTACAAGGGAGTTGTGGATAACTCAGCTCTTCTTGATCTTCTCCGGCCGCTTCCAGCCGTCGATGTTCTTCTGGCGAGCACGTCCGATGGCCAACTGGGATTTATCCACAGTCGAGGTGATAGTCGAACCGGCCGCTGTCGTTGCACCGGCAAGGATATCCACAGGCGCCACCAACGAGTTGTTGGAACCGATGAACACATCTTCGCCCAACACGGTTTTCCACTTGTTGGCGCCATCGTAGTTGCAGGTGATGGTGCCAGCACCGATGTTGGAGCGCGCGCCCACCTCGGCATCGCCCAGATAAGACAGGTGACCGGCCTTGGCGCCTTCGCCCAGGTGAGCGTTTTTCAGCTCGACGAAGTTACCCACATGCGCGCGGGCTTCCAGCACGGTGCCTGGACGCAGACGGGCGAACGGGCCGGCATCGCTGCCTTCACCCAGAATGGCACCCTCGATATGGCTGTTGGCCTTGATGATCACGCCTTTGCGCAGGGTGCTGTCCTTGATCACGCAGTTCGGGCCGATCACCACATCGTCTTCGATGACGACCTTGCCTTCGAGGATCACGTTGATATCGATCAGCACGTCGCGGCCAACGGTGACTTCGCCGCGTACATCGAAACGTGCCGGGTCGCGCAGGGTCACACCTTGGGCCATCAAACGACGGCCGGCGCGCAGTTGATAGTGACGCTCGAGTTCGGAAAGCTGCTTGCGGTCGTTGGCGCCCTGCACTTCCATGGCGTCGTGGGGTTGTTCGGTAGCCACTACCAGACCATCGTTGACCGCCATTTCGATCACGTCAGTCAGGTAATACTCACCCTGAACATTGTTGTTCGACAGGCGGCTCGTCCAGTCGGCCAAGCGATCGGCAGGAACAGCGAGGATGCCGGTGTTGCCTTCGCGGATCGCGCGTTGCGCTTCGTTGGCATCCTTGTGTTCAACGATGGCAGCGACTTTACCGTCAACGTCACGCACGATGCGGCCATAACCGGTCGCATCGTCGAGTTCGACAGTCAGCAGGCCCATCTGTCCTGGCACTACCTGAGTCAGCAGGCGTTGCAGGGTTTCCACTTCAATCAACGGCACGTCACCGTAAAGAACCAGCACGGTGTCGGATTTGATGAAAGGAACAGCCTGGGCCACGGCATGCCCGGTGCCCAGTTGCTTGTCCTGCAGGACGAAGTTCAGGTCGTCAGCGGCCAGACGTTCGCGCACGGCGTCGGCACCATGACCAATCACGACATGGATGCGCTGTGGATCAAGTTGCCGGGCGCTGTGGATAACATGGCCGAGCATCGAATTGCCGGCAATCGGGTGCAAGACTTTCGGCAAGGCAGAACGCATGCGCGTGCCTTGGCCAGCAGCGAGAATAACGATTTCAAGGGACATGACTGGCTACCAATCCAGGGTGGTCAGCGACTGCGACCAAGGTTATAAAATGTCGAAAAAGAAAAAGGGTAGCCGAGGCTACCCTTTTTTATCAATCACACAACAAGCGCTGCCTTAATGGCCGAACTTCTTGCGGATCTGCTGGACGGTGCGCAGCTGAGCTGCAGCCTCGGCCAGTCGAGCAGCAGCAGAACCGTAATCGAATTCCGCGCCTCGCTCATGCAGGGCTTTCTCGGCAGCCTTAACGGCTTCCAAAGCTGCGGCTTCGTCCAGGTCGGCAGCACGTTGCACGGTGTCGGCAAGAACCTTGACCATGTTCGGCTGAACCTCGAGGAAACCACCGGAGATGTAATACACCTCCTCTTCCCCGCCCTGCTTGACCAGGCGGATCGGACCTGGCTTCAGATTAGTGATCAGCGGCGCGTGACCCAGGGCGATACCAAGATCACCCAGTGCACCGTGCGCAATCACCATCTCGACCAGACCGGAAAAGATTTCTCCTTCCGCGCTGACGATATCGCAATGGACTGTCATAGCCATCTGATTGCCTCAACCTAAATTAGCGCCCGTTGCCGGGCGCCGGGATTACAGTTTCTTGGCTTTCTCGATCGCTTCTTCGATGCCGCCAACCATGTAGAACGCTTGTTCTGGCAGGTGGTCGTAGTCACCGTTGAGGATGCCTTTGAAGCCAGCAATGGTGTCTTTCAGGGAAACGTATTTACCCGATGCACCGGTGAAGACTTCAGCCACGAAGAACGGCTGCGACAAGAAGCGCTGGATCTTACGAGCACGGTTTACCAACTGCTTGTCGGCTTCCGACAGCTCGTCCATACCCAGGATCGCAATGATGTCCTTCAGTTCTTTGTAACGCTGCAGAACGTACTGAACGCCGCGAGCGGTGTCGTAGTGGTCCTGGCCGATTACGTTCGGGTCCAGCTGGCGCGAAGTCGAGTCGAGTGGATCGACCGCCGGGTAGATACCCAGGGAAGCGATGTCACGGGACAGAACGACGGTAGCGTCCAAGTGGGCGAAGGTGGTCGCTGGCGACGGGTCGGTCAAGTCGTCCGCAGGTACGTATACCGCTTGGATCGAAGTGATCGAACCTTCCTTGGTCGAAGTGATACGTTCTTGCAGAACGCCCATCTCTTCAGCCAGGGTCGGCTGGTAACCTACTGCAGAAGGCATACGGCCCAGCAGTGCGGATACTTCAGTACCGGCCAGGGTGTAACGATAGATGTTGTCGACGAACAGCAGAACGTCGTTACCTTCGTCACGGAACTTCTCGGCCATGGTCAGGCCGGTCAGTGCTACGCGCAGACGGTTACCCGGCGGCTCGTTCATCTGACCGTAAACCAGTGCCACTTTGTCCAGAACGTTGGAGTCCTTCATCTCGTGGTAGAAGTCGTTACCCTCACGAGTACGCTCACCCACACCGGCGAACACGGAATAACCGCTATGCTCGATGGCGATGTTACGGATCAGTTCCATCATGTTTACGGTTTTGCCTACGCCGGCACCACCGAACAGACCGACTTTACCGCCTTTGGCGAACGGGCAAACCAGGTCGATAACCTTGATGCCGGTTTCCAGCAGGTCGTTGCCGCCTGCCTGTTCAGCGAACGAAGGCGCTGGACGGTGAATGCCCCAACGCTCTTCGGTGTCGATCGGACCAGCTTCGTCGATCGGGTTACCGAGGACGTCCATGATCCGGCCCAGGGTCGCTTTACCGACCGGTACGGAGATGGCTGCGCCAGAGTCGACAACGTCCAGACCGCGCTTCAAGCCTTCGGTGGAACCCATCGCAATGGTACGAACCACGCCGTCGCCCAGCTGTTGCTGAACTTCCAGGGTGGTCCCGGCCGCGCTCTGTACAGTCAGCGCGTTGTAGATGCTCGGTACGCTGTCGCGTGGAAATTCCACGTCGATAACGGCGCCGATGATTTGAACGATACGTCCGCTACTCATAGCTGGATCCTCTGAATATTTGAACCGTTAAACCGCGGCAGCGCCGCCGACGATTTCCGAGATCTCTTGGGTGATCGCAGCCTGACGCGCCTTGTTGTAGACCAGCTGCAAATCGCTGATCAAATCACCGGCGTTGTCGGTAGCGTTCTTCATCGCGATCATCCGCGCAGCCTGTTCAGCCGCGTTGTTCTCGACCACCGCCTGGTAGACCTGCGACTCCACGTAACGGACCATCAAGCCGTCAAGCAGCTCTTTGGCGTCCGGTTCGTAGAGATAGTCCCAGTGGTGCTTGAGTTCTTGATCCGGGGTTGCCACCAGTGGAATCAACTGCTCCACGGTAGGCTGTTGTGTCATGGTGTTGATGAACTTGTTGGACACCACGGACAGGCGGTCAATACGGCCGTCCAGGTAGGCATCCAGCATCACCTTGACGCTGCCGATCAGGTCATTGATCGACGGCTCTTCACCCAGGTGGCTGATAGCTGCTACGACGTTACCGCCGAAGTTGCGGAAGAAAGCCGCACCCTTGCTACCAACTACACACAGATCGATCTCGACGCCGTTTTCGCGGTTTACCGCCATGTCCTTGACCAGAGCCTTGAACAGGTTGGTGTTCAAGCCACCACACAGACCACGGTCACTGCTCACTACGACATAACCAACTCGCTTTACTTCACGGTCGATCATGAACGGGTGGCGATATTCCGGGTTAGCGTTGGCCAGATGGCCAATAACCTGGCGGATGCGCTCCGCGTAAGGACGGCTAGCAGCCATGCGCATTTGTGCCTTGCGCATTTTACTGACCGCCACTTTTTCCATGGCGCTGGTAATCTTTTGCGTGCTTTTGATGCTCGCAATCTTACTGCGAATCTCTTTTGCGCCTGCCATGTAACACCTATCAGGTTAGCAAGCGGGAGCCTTGCGGCTCCCGCTGCGGCTTACCAGGTTTGGGTGGCCTTGAACTTCTCGATACCGGCTTTCATGCCAGCGTCGATTTCGTCATTGAAGTCACCTTTCACGTTGATCTTCGCCATCAAATCGGCGTGATCGCGGTTGAAGAAAGCAATCAGCGCTTGTTCAAAGCTGCCGATCTTGGCGATTTCAACGTCAGTCAGGAACCCACGCTCAGCGGCATACAGCGACAGCGCCATGTCAGCGATCGACATTGGTGCGTATTGCTTCTGCTTCATCAGCTCGGTAACGCGCTGACCATGCTCAAGTTGCTTACGGGTCGCTTCGTCCAGGTCAGAAGCGAACTGGGCGAATGCCGCCAGTTCACGGTACTGAGCCAGAGCGGTACGGATACCACCGGACAGCTTCTTGATGATCTTGGTCTGAGCGGCACCACCCACACGGGATACCGAAACACCGGCGTTCACTGCAGGACGGATGCCCGAGTTGAACATGGCCGATTCCAGGAAGATCTGACCGTCGGTGATGGAAATCACGTTGGTCGGAACGAACGCGGAAACGTCGCCAGCCTGGGTTTCGATGATCGGCAGTGCGGTCAGGGAACCGGTTTTGCCGGTCACTGCGCCGTTGGTGAACTTCTCTACGTATTCTTCCGAAACGCGGGATGCGCGCTCCAGCAGACGGGAGTGGAGATAGAACACGTCGCCTGGGTAAGCTTCACGGCCTGGTGGACGGCGCAGCAGCAGGGAAATCTGGCGGTAAGCCACTGCTTGCTTGGACAGATCGTCATAAACGATCAGCGCGTCTTCACCGCGGTCGCGGAAGAATTCACCCATGGTGCAACCGGAGTACGGTGCCAGGAATTGCAGCGCAGGAGATTCCGAAGCACTGGCAGCCACGATGATCGTGTTGGCCAGGGCGCCGTTTTCTTCCAGCTTGCGAACCACGTTGGCGATGGTCGATTGTTTCTGACCGATGGCTACGTAGACGCAGAAAATGCCGCTGTTCTTCTGGTTGATGATCGCGTCGATCGCCAGAGCGGTTTTACCGATCTGACGGTCACCGATGATCAGCTCACGCTGGCCACGGCCGACAGGGATCATGGCATCGACAGCCTTGTAGCCAGTCTGTACAGGCTGGTCTACCGACTTACGCCAGATCACGCCTGGAGCAACTTTCTCGACCGCGTCGGTCTGGGTGTTGCCCAGTGGACCTTTGCCGTCAACCGGGTTACCCAGTGCGTCGACTACGCGACCCAGCAGTTCCTTACCAACCGGAACTTCGAGGATGCGGCCGGTGCACTTGGCGCTCATGCCTTCAGCCAGAGACTGGTAAGCGCCCAATACAACGGCACCTACGGAGTCTTGCTCCAGGTTGAGGGCCATACCGAAGACGCCGCCCGGAAACTCGATCATCTCGCCGTACATTACGTCGGCCAGACCGTGAATCCGCACGATACCGTCAGATACGCTGACGACAGTGCCTTCGTTACGGGCTTGGGAGGTCACATCGAGCTTGTCGATGCGGCCCTTGATAATTTCACTTATTTCGGAAGGATTGAGTTGCTGCATTGCTCTGCTGCCCCTTCAAACTCAAGATTTCAATGCTTCGGCCAGTTTCGCGATTTTGCCGCGAATCGAGCCATCGATAACCAGGTCGCCGGCGCGGATGACGACACCACCAATAAGGGCAGCGTCCTCCGCAACTTGCAGGCGCACTTCCCGGTTGAGTCGTGCACTGAGAACCTTGGCGAGTTTGTCTTGCTGTTCTTGGTTCAATGCAAAAGCACTGGTCACTTCAACGTCTACCGACTTCTCTTGCTCGGCCTTGTACAGGTCGAAAAGAGCGGCGATCTCCGGCAATAGCAGGAGACGGTCGTTTTCGGCAACGACATTGATGAAGTTCTGTGCCTTGGCATCAAACTTGTCGCCACACACGTCAATGAACGTGGTGGCCTTTTCTGCGCTCGTCAGTCGCGGGGCCTTGAGCACGCGCTGCAGGGTGTCGTCTTGCGACACCGCTGCAGCCAGGCCGAGCATGGCTGACCAATTGGCCAGTTGCTGGTGGGCCTGAGCGTGCTCGAAGGCCGCCTTAGCGTAAGGTCGGGCCAACGTGGTCAGTTCTGCCATGATCGCCCTCGCTTAGATTTCAGCAGCCAGTTGGTTAACCAGCTTTGCGTGCGCGTTTTGATCGATTGTGGCACCCAGGATCTTCTCGGCGCCTTCGACTGCCAGCAAGCCCACCTGGGCACGCAGCATGTCTTTGACACTGTTCAGTTCCTGTTCGATCTCGGCCTGAGCCTGAACCTTCACACGGTCAGCGTCGACACGGGCTTTTTCAACAGCCTCTTCGACAATCTGATTACCGCGTTTCTTGGCTTGCTCGATGATTTCAGCTGCCTGAGCTTTCGCTTCGCGCAGTTGCTGACCCGCTTTCTCTTGGGCCAACTCCAGGTCGCGAGCTGCTCGGCTGGCAGCGTCCAGACCATCAGCGATCTTCTTTTGACGTTCATGCAATGCCGCAATGACCGGAGGCCATACGAACTTCATGCAGAACAGTACAAAAATCAGGAACGCAACGGACTGGCCAATCAGGGTCGCATTAATGTTCACGCCAACACCTCGCAGTTACGTTGTCCATCACACCAAATTACCCGGAAGATCCGAGTAATCAGCCAGCGATTTGACCAACGAACGGGTTCGCAAAGGTGAAGAACAGAGCGATACCAACACCGATCATGGTTACGGCGTCGAGCAGACCGGCAACGATGAACATTTTAACTTGCAGCATTGGAACCATTTCTGGCTGACGCGCTGCGCCTTCCAGGAACTTGCCGCCCAGCAGGCCGAAACCAATTGCGGTACCCAGTGCGCCCAGGCCGATCAACAGTGCAACAGCGATAGCGGTTAGACCAACTACAGTTTCCATCTTTCCTCCCGACTTTTACGTCGTATGGTTTAGGTTTTTTTAATTTAAAGCGGTAAAACAAATCGTTTCAGAGGCCCCGTTAAGAGCCCCCTCCCGTTTAACGGGGAGGGACATCAGACTAGTCGAGACTGGCCTTAATGGTTTTCTTCGTGTGCCATCGACAGGTAGACGATGGTCAGCATCATGAAGATGAACGCCTGCAGGGTGATGATCAGGATGTGGAACACAGCCCACGCCCACTGCAGAACGATGCCCAGGCCACTAAGCCAGAGCAGACCGCTGCCGAACATCACAGCAATCAGAATGAAGACCAGCTCGCCGGCATACATGTTGCCGAACAGACGCAGAGCCAGGGAGATCGGCTTGGCGATCAGGGTCACGAATTCCAGCAGGAAGTTCACCGGGATCAGCAGGGCCTGAAGGAAGATGTTCTTGCTGCCGAACGGGTGCAGGGTCAGCTCGCCGATGAAGCCGCCGAGGCCCTTGATCTTGATGCTGTAGAAAATGATCAGCGCGAACACCGTGAAGGCCATGGCCAGGGTCGCGTTCGGGTCGGTGGTCGACACGGCGCGGAACGGGATGTGGTGGTCGCCGGAGATCAGGATGGCCAGTTGAGGAATCCAGTCGACCGGTACCAGGTCGACGGCGTTCATCAGGAACACCCAGACGAAGATGGTCAGTGCCAGAGGTGCAATCACCGGGCTTCGGCCATGGAAGCTGTCTTTCACGCTGCCATCGACGAATTCGACCAATACTTCAACGAAGTTCTGCAAAGCACCAGGCTGACCCGAAGTCGCTTTCTTTGCCGCCATGCGGAAAAGAAGAACGAAGATCAGACCCAATGCGACCGACCAGCCGAGAGTATCGACGTGGAAAGCCCAGAAGCCCATTTCCTTGGCTTCTGCTGCGGTGTGGGCAAAGCCCCAGCCGCCGTTAGGGAGCTGACCGAAGGTCAGGTTCTGCAAGTGGTGCTGGATATAGCCCGAAGCGGTTGTTTCTGCCATGGTTGCCTCAAACGCCCTAAGGTCTCGAAAGTCTTGTTCTCATCAGCAGGGGAGCGAACCAGCTGACCAGTTGGGTCAGCACAAAGACGCCGAATACAGCCAGCGGCGCCAATGGCTTCACACCTGCGAACGTCAATGCAAAAAGCACCGCCGTCAAAATCAGTTTGCCCGCCTCGCCGGCATAAAAAGACCGGACGATGGCTTGAGCTGCCCGGGCGCCGGTAAACCGAAATGCCCTGTGAGCGAAATAAATATTGGGAAGCAAGGCTATCAGGCCTCCGCAGAGTCCCGAGTACCCGGCAACGACTCCATACCGTTGCCAGAGCGCCAAAGCGGCAATGAGCAGAACGACAAATTGAGCCATTAACACCGGAAAAACTGCCAGGCGATGGAAGGGCAGGCGGTTTGGCGTGCGGGTTTCCATCACTTTTACTCCCCAATGGTCGGCTGCCAGAATTCAATAACTTGGCATAATTTGTGCCGACAAAATGCGCGCAGAGTATAGGGGCGGTTCTGCCCCTATTCAACTGTCAGGTAGTGATTTCCGCCTTCACGCTACATGAGGAATTGTTTCAGCGGATGTGTGCAAGCACACCTTGAAGCTCATCAAGAGAGTTGTAGCCGATCACCAGTTGTCCCTTACCCTTCTTTCCGTGGCGGATCTGCACCGCAGAGCCTAGGCGCTCGGCCAGGCGTTGCTCGAGGCGGGCGATATCCGGGTCCGGTTTTGCCGCTTCAACAGGCTCCGGTTTGCCACTCAACCACTGGCGAACCAGTGCCTCGGTCTGGCGCACGGTCAGCCCGCGTGCGACAACATGTCGCGCCCCTTCAACCTGTTGAATTTCCGGCAAACCGAGCAAAGCTCGGGCATGACCCATTTCCAGGTCGCCGTGGGACAACATGGTCTTGATAACTTCCGGCAAGGAAATCAGGCGCAGCAGGTTAGCCACGGTCACCCGTGACTTGCCCACAGCTTCGGCCACCTGTTGCTGGGTCAGCTGGAACTCCTGCTGCAAACGCTGCAGGGCCACCGCTTCTTCGATCGGATTCAGGTCTTCGCGCTGGATGTTCTCGATCAGGGCGATGGCGATCGCGGTTTCATCGGGTACATCGCGAACCATCGCCGGGATGGTTTCCTTCCCGGCTTGCTGGCTGGCGCGCCAGCGGCGTTCGCCGGCAATGATCTCGAAGCGGCCGCTGCCGATCGGGCGCACCACAATGGGCTGCATGACACCCTGGGCCTTGATCGACTGCGCCAGCTCTTCGAGCGCCTGCGGATCCATGTCACGACGCGGCTGGTATTTGCCGCGCTGGAGCAGATCCAGGGGAAGGTGTTGCAGCTCACGCTGATCGGCTTGCGCCGCTTGTTCTTCCAGCGAACTGACAGTCGGACCACTCAACAGAGCATCCAGTCCACGTCCGAGACCTCGTTTCTTGACGGCCATGGGGATTCCTTAAGTTGCCTGAGCAGCGGCGATGCGTGAGTTTTTGCGTTGACGACGAACCATTTCGCCCGCCAATGCCAGATAGGCAACGGCGCCTCGCGATGCTTTGTCGTACGCCAGCGCCGGCATGCCGTAGCTCGGCGCTTCGGCCAGACGGATGTTGCGCGGAATGACAGTGTCGTAGAGCTGTTCGCCGAAGTGTTCCTTGAGCTGCGCCGAGACATCGTTCATCAGGCTCAGGCGCGGGTCGTACATCGTCCGCAGCAGGCCTTCGACCTTGAGGTTCGGGTTCAGCAATTCAGCGATACGCTTGATGTTATCCACAAGGTCGCTCAAACCTTCGAGTGCGAAGTACTCGCACTGCATGGGGATAATTACCCCGTCGGCGGCAACCAGTGCGTTCAAGGTCAGCATCGACAGCGACGGCGGGCAGTCGATCAGGATGTAATCGTAGTTTTCCCGGATCGGCGCCAGCGCACTGCGCAGGCGACTTTCCTTCATCTGCATTTCCAGCAGCACCACTTCGGCCGCGGTGAGGTCGCGGTTGGCCGGCAACAGCTGGTAACCACCGTGTTCGGAGAAGTGCATGGCCTGGGCCAGATCACATTCGCCGATCAGCAGGTCGTAGACCGAGTTTTCCAGGCCATGTTTATCCACACCGCTACCCATGGTGGCGTTGCCCTGTGGATCAAGGTCGATCAACAGCACCCGGCGCTTGGTTGCGACCAGGGATGCTGCGAGGTTGATGCAGGTGGTGGTTTTGCCCACGCCACCCTTTTGGTTCGCAATCGCGAATACCTTAGCCATTCTTGCTTGTGTTCCCAATCATGCCGTGCGGCGCAGTATCAGCAGATGGCGTTGGCCTTGGCAACCAGGTACGGCCAGGGCGTGTTCGCTATCGAGGTGGAAGTCTGCCGGCAATGCTACCAGCTCATCGGCCGGATGAACGCCCTTCATTGCCAGCCAGCGTGTTTCGCTATCGCCGAGGTGGCGAGTCCAGTTGCTGAAGTTCTCCATGCTGCTGAACGCCCGGGAAATGATCCCGTTGAACGGCTGGGCAGGCTGGAAGGCTTCGACGCGACTGTGGATAACTTGCAGGTTATCCAGTTTGAGTTCGAGTTTGACCTGGGTCAGGAAGCGGGTTTTCTTGCCATTGCTGTCCAGGCAGGTCACCTGGGACTCGGGAAACAGAATGGCCAGCGGAATGCCAGGCATGCCGCCGCCACTGCCGACGTCGAGCCAGCGTCCGTTTTCGATGAATGACATCACGCTCAGACTGTCGAGCAGGTGACGGGAGACCATTTCGTCCGGATCACGTACGGCAGTGAGGTTGTAAGCCTTGTTCCATTTGATCAACAGGGCCAGATAACCCAGCAGTTGCGCGTGCTGGGTTTCTGTCAGCGTGACGCCAAGTTGGCGGGCACCTGTGGATAACTCTTCTGCGTGTTGCGAAGTGACCAACGAACTCAAGCGCTTTGCTCCAACTGACGGCCCGCGCCGCGTTTTTTCAAATGAATCATCAACAGCGAAATGGCTGCCGGCGTTACGCCCGGGATACGCGAGGCCTGGCCCAAAGTCTCTGGACGGGTCGCACCGAGTTTGCTCTGGATCTCCTTGGAGAGACCGGAAATGTTCGTGTAATCGATATCCACAGGCAGTTTGGTGTCTTCGCTGGCGCGCAAGCGGGCGATTTCATCCTGTTGGCGATCGATGTAACCGGCGTACTTGGTCTTGATCTCGACCTGCTCGGCAACCTGTGGATCTTCTGCGCCGCCACCGGTCACGGCAATCAGACCAGCGTAGTCGATTTCCGGACGACTCAAGAGGTTGAGCAGGTTGTATTCGTGAGTCAGTGGCGTGCCGAATTTTTCGGCAATGGCATCGCCCTGTTCGGTGCCCGGGCGTACCCAGGTGCTTTTCAGGCGCTGCTCTTCCAGTTCGATGCTTTCGCGCTTTTTGCAGAAAGCCGCCCAGCGCACGTCATCCACCAGGCCCAGTTCGCGACCTTTTTCGGTCAAGCGCAGGTCGGCGTTGTCTTCACGCAGAATCAGACGGTATTCGGCACGGGAGGTGAACATCCGGTACGGCTCTTGGGTACCGAGGGTAATCAGGTCGTCGACCAACACGCCGATGTAGGCCTCGTCGCGACGCGGGCACCAGGCCTCTTTGCCTTGCGCACGCAGTGCAGCGTTGGTCCCGGCCAGCAAACCCTGGGCGCCGGCTTCTTCGTATCCGGTGGTGCCGTTGATTTGCCCGGCGAAAAACAGGCCGCCGATGACTTTGGTTTCCAGGCTGTATTTCAAATCCCGTGGATCGAAGTAGTCGTACTCGATCGCGTAGCCCGGCCGCACGATGTGCGCGTTTTCCATGCCGCGGATCGATTGCACGATCTGCAATTGCACGTCGAACGGCAGGGATGTGGATATCCCGTTCGGATACAGCTCGTTTGTCGTCAGGCCTTCCGGTTCGATGAAAACCTGATGGCTTTCCTTGTCGGCAAAGCGATGGATCTTGTCTTCGATCGACGGGCAATAACGCGGGCCGATGCCTTCGATCTCACCGGCAGCGGAATACATCGGCGAACGGTCGAGGTTCGCGGCAATGATTTCGTGGGTGCGCGCATTCGTGTGGGTAATCCAGCAACTGACTTGCCGTGGATGCTGTTCCTTGTTGCCCATGAACGACATCACCGGGATCGGCGTATCGCCCGGTTGTTCGGCCATCACCGAGAAATCCACAGACCGGCCGTCGATACGTGGCGGAGTACCGGTTTTCAAACGCCCCACACGCAAAGGCAGTTCACGCAGTCGGTGAGCCAACGCGATCGATGGTGGATCACCGGCGCGACCACCGGAAAAATTCTGCAACCCGATGTGGATAAGTCCACCAAGGAACGTGCCGGTGGTCAACACCACGGAATCGGCGAAGAAACGCAGACCCATTTGGGTGACAACACCACGGACTTGTTCCTGCTCGACGATCAGATCGTCAGCGGCCTGTTGAAATATCCACAGGTTCGGCTGGTTTTCCAGGATTTCGCGGACAGCGGCCTTGTACAGAACCCGGTCTGCCTGCGCGCGGGTTGCTCGCACGGCCGGGCCTTTGCGGCTGTTCAGTACGCGAAACTGGATACCGCCCTTATCGGTAGCCATGGCCATCGCACCGCCAAGGGCGTCGATTTCCTTGACCAGGTGGCTTTTGCCGATTCCGCCAATGGCCGGGTTGCAACTCATGGCACCGAGGGTTTCCACGTTGTGCGTCAGCAACAGGGTTTTAACCCCCATACGTGCTGAGGCCAGTGCTGCCTCGGTACCGGCATGACCGCCGCCGATGACGATCACTTCAAAACGGGAAGGGAAATCCACCACGCACCTCGTGCCTGCTTAAGTAGGTAATTCAGGAATAGTTTGAGCCCAGGTTTTTGGACCTGGTCGACAAGTATAGGGACTTCGCCCTTCCTAAAGAACCCTTTGCACAAAAATTAACCAGCTGTGGAAAACTCGGAGTTATAGAAATTAAAAAGAAAGAAATTTATTAAATCTTTGTTTTTATGTTTATTTCTATGCAGGCCACTATCTGTGGATAGATCTATGTAGCCCTTTGTTTTCAATATGTACAGAGATTTAAAACCCTGTGTTCATGTACCAATGAGGCCCTTGGATAACCGGTTTAAGCCTGTGGATGAAAGGGGTGGTTATCCACAGAGGCGGTTATGTTCAGTTTTCGACCCCTGTTATCAACTGACCTTAGCTGCGGTTATTCACAGGGCTTAATCCACAGAAAAGCGCCGTTTGCTTGAAATTCGGGTACAGGAATTGCGCTCAAGCAGACGACGTCCGCTCGGCACTGGAGGTTTCTTTCAGAAAAGGAGGGAGCAGACAGGCACGAATGGCCTGTCTGTGAATAACAGGAGGGCTACTTACCGATACAGAAGCTGGAGAAAATTCGCCCCAACAGATCGTCAGAGCTGAAAGCACCGGTGATTTCACCCAGCGACTGCTGAGCCTGGCGCAAATCCTCGGCCAACAACTCGCCAGCGCCGGCCAGGGTCAATTGGGCACGCCCATGCTCGAGGGCAGCACTGGCATGACGTAGCGCCTCAAGGTGTCGCCGGCGAGCACTAAAGCTGCTTTCAGACGTTTGTTCATAGCCCATGCAGGCCTTTAGGTGATCACGCAGCAGCTCGAGCCCGACACCACCAGACTTGGCGCTCAGGCTGATGGTGACATGGCCGTCGTCGCTGACCTCCATGGCAATGGCTTCGCCTGTAAGGTCGGCCTTGTTGCGGATCAGTGTGACTTTCGCGGGATCGGGACGGATTTCGAGAAACTCCGGCCAGAGTGCGAACGGATCGAGGGCTTCCGGTGCGGTGGCATCGACCACCAGCAGTACCCGATCCGCTTCGCCAATGGCTATCAGGGCTCGCTCGACGCCGATTTTTTCCACATGATCATCGGTATCGCGCAGACCGGCGGTATCCACCACGTGCAACGGCATGCCATCGATGTGGATATGTTCACGAAGGACATCCCGGGTTGTGCCGGCAATTTCGGTCACGATCGCCGCTTCACGCCCAGCCAGGGCATTGAGCAGGCTGGATTTACCGGCATTCGGACGACCGGCAATGACCACGGTCATGCCGTCACGCAGCAAGGCGCCCTGCCCGGCTTCGCGCATGACGGTGGATAACTCGTCGCGCACCTTGTCGAGCATGCTCAGGACGTGGCCATCGGCGAGGAAATCGATTTCCTCTTCCGGGAAATCGATAGCCGCTTCGACATAGATGCGCAGGCCGATCAATTGCTCAGTGAGGTTATGCACACGTGACGAGAAGGCACCCTGCAGGGAGCGCAACGCATTTCGCGCAGCCTGTGCAGAACTGGCTTCAATCAGGTCGGCAATGGCTTCGGCCTGGGCGAGGTCGAGTTTGTCGTTGAGGAAGGCGCGTTCACTGAATTCCCCCGGTCGGGCGAGACGGCAACCCAGTTCCAGGCAGCGCTTGAGCAACATATCCAGAACGATCGGGCCGCCATGGCCTTGCAGTTCCAGTACATCTTCGCCTGTGAAAGAGTTCGGGCCGGGGAAATACAAGGCAATGCCCTGGTCCAGCACTTCGTCGTTTTCACTGAAGAACGGGCCGTAGTGAGCAAATCGCGGCTTGAGCTCGCGACCACTGAAGGCCTTGGCCGCAACGCTGGCCAACGGCCCGGAAATACGCACGATGCCTACACCGCCGCGACCTTGGGCGGTGGCGACGGCGGCGATGGTTTCACGAGGAACGCTCATAAACCGGTATCCAGACAAAAGTGACAGATAGCAAAACGCCCCACTAGGGGGCGTTTTGAGTGGTTATCCACAGTGTAAATCAGGCAGCTGCTTTGGTAGCTGCTTCGATCTTACGCGTGATGTACCACTGTTGGGCGATCGACAGGCAGTTGTTCACTACCCAGTACAGCACCAGACCAGCCGGGAACCACAGGAAGAAGAAGGTGAAGATGATTGGCATCAGCTTCATCACCTTGGCCTGCATCGGATCCGGAGGAGTCGGGTTCAGCTGCTGCTGGATGAACATGGTTGCACCCATGATGATCGGCAGAATGAAGAACGGATCCTTGATCGACAGGTCAGTGATCCACAGCATGAACGGCGCCTGACGCATTTCGACGCTTTCCAGCAGAACCCAGTACAGCGAGAGGAAAACCGGCATCTGTACGAGGATTGGCAAGCAACCACCCAGCGGATTGATCTTCTCTTTCTTGTACAGCTCCATCATGGATTGCGACATTTTCTGCCGGTCATCGCCATGTTGCTCTTTCAGCGCAGCCAGTTTCGGTGCCACTGCACGCATGCGCGCCATGGATTTGTAGCTGGCAGCCGACAGCGGGAAGAAAATCCCTTTGATCAGCATGGTCAGGAAGATGATCGACCAGCCCCAGTTACCCACAATGGCATGGATATGTTGCAGCAACCAGAAGATCGGTTGGGCGATGAACCACAGAATGCCGTAGTCGACCGTCAATTCCAGACCTGGGGACAACTCTTTCAGCACGGCCTGGCTTTTCGGACCGGCGTATAGAACAGCGCTGGTCTCGGCCTTGGCACCCGGCGCAACACTCATCGATGGGCCGGTGTAGCCGATGATGTAGTTGCCTTTGCTGTCTTTACGGGTCTGGACGACGTTGTTTTCGCCCTTGGCCGGAATCCATGCGGTCACGAAGTAGTGCTGCAACCAGGCAACCCAACCGCCAGTGACGGTTTCTTTCAGCGCCGCCTTGTCCATGTCCTTCATGGACACTTTCTTGTACGGCTCGGAACTTGTCCACAGGGCAGCGCCCAGGTAAGTCGCGGTGCCGGTGGCGGTTGTGGAAGATGGATCGGCGCTGGCGTCACGCTTCAATTGCGCGAACATCGCACCTGTCCAGGGCTGAGCGCTCTGGTTGTCGATCAGGTAGGAAACGGTTACGTCGTACAGACCGCGTTTCAGGCTGAAACGCTTGATGTAGTTGACGCCGTCCTTGCTGAACTTCAGGTCTACGACCAATTGGTCCTGACCGTCAGCCAGTTGATAAACCTTCTTCTCCGAGGAATAAACCGGACGACCGGCCGGATTTGCGTCCGGACCGTTGCTGCCGATCAGACCGCTTTGCGCCAGATAAGTACGTTCGCCGCCGTTATCGAACAGCTGGAACGGAATTTCCGGGTGATCCTGACGACGCGGATACAGCGGCAGGGTCAGTTGGGCAACATCGCCACCTTGTGGGTCGACAGCCAGGTCCAGTACATCCGTTTTGATCTGGATGAGGTCCTTGCTCACAGCCACCGGCGTTTCGGCAGGTGCGCTGGTGTCGCTTGCAGCACGTGGAATGTCGTCACTGGCGGAAGCGTTGGAGCCAGATGCCGTATCCGGCAGGCCCGATGCAGTCGTATTGGTGGCAACATTCTGAGTCGGCAGGGCAGCCTGGCCATAGTCCTGGTTCCATTTAAGAACCATAACGTAGGACACGATTGCCAGGGCGACGATCAGGATCGTGCGTTTGATATCCATGATTACTCGGCCATCGAAGAAGAACGGGAGGTAGGGATAGGTGGAACCGGGTCATAACCACCGGGATTCCACGGATGACAGCGACCTAAACGACGAAAGGTCAGCCAGCCACCGCGAAGAAGACCATGATTTTCGATGGCTTCTAACGCGTAGCAGGAACAACTGGGGTAGAAACGACAGTGGCTGGCCATCAGGGGACTAATGGCATAGCGATAAAACTGGATCGGAACGAGTGCCAGTTTACGCATCTGGACTGTCTACCCCTACAGTTTCGGTTTTGACTGCTGGTACCGGCGAACTGCGAGCCAGACGCTTCCAGAGTTTGCCGAAATGCTGAATCAATTCGGGGTTTTCTACATCACCCAAACCTTTGCGCGCGACGATAACGATGTCCCAGCCGACCAGAGAATCCTGGTTCAGGCGAAACGATTCGCGCATCAGACGTTTGAGGCGATTGCGCTCGACGGAGAGCTTTACGCTCTTTTTCCCGATAACCAACCCGAGACGGGGGTGATCGAGATCGTTATTGCGCGCAAGGAGCAGGAGATTTTTCCCCGGAACCTTGCCGGTAGGGGAGTCAAAGACTGCCTTGAATTGCCGGGGAGTAAGCAGACGCTTTTCCCGACTGAAGTCCTGACTCACCTCCAGTGCCGGATTATCAAACTGCCAGACGCGCACGACCTTTGGCGCGACGACGCGACAGGACGGCACGACCGTTCTTGGTAGCCATGCGAGCACGGAAACCGTGGGTACGAGCGCGTTTGATAGTGCTTGGTTGGAAAGTACGTTTCATTGTCGTGTTACCTGGTTCGTCCACAACGGGCCGGAATGGCCCCCGTTTTAAGAGACCGGGGATTCTAGAGAAAGCAAGCCTTCAGGTCAATTTCCAACCAGCGTTTCCTTATAAATAGATCTCCGGACGTTTTGCGCTGAACGAACCGTCGGCAAATATAAGAATAAGAAAGGAAAGTATTTAAAGCTTTTCTGTAAAGCTTATAAAAGCTAGGCCCGCAGCCTTCTGTGGATAAGTCGATTCAGCCCTTGTTTTGTCTGATGTACAGAGAATGACAACTACAGTGGAAAACAGTGTTCAGCCTGTGCTGCGCTGTCGGATAACCTGTGTGTGGATGCTCGGTTTATCCACAGGCCGGTTATCCACCGAGTTTCGCCCCCACTTGTGCAATGACCTTAACCCCGGTTATCCACAGAGCTTATGCACAGACCGCTGGTCGTCTTTTTTGCGTATGAAACGGCGATTCTTCTTGGTCGATGAACCACCTTCGTGTGGATAAGTCGGCGTCTGGTCGCTACAATGGCCGCTTGTTTTTGCCTCACCGGCTTTCAACTTAGGGGATATCCGTGTCAGTGGAACTTTGGCAGCAGTGCGTGGAGCTTTTGCGCGATGAGCTGCCTGCCCAACAATTCAACACTTGGATCCGTCCACTACAGGTCGAAGCTGAAGGCGACGAGTTGCGCGTCTATGCACCCAATCGTTTTGTTCTGGACTGGGTCAACGAAAAGTACCTGGGGCGTGTTCTCGAATTGCTCGATGAGCACGGCAATGGCATGGCGCCTGTGCTTTCCTTGTTAATAGGCAGCAAACGCAGTTCGGCACCTCGTGCCGCGCCCAATGCTCCCCTGGCTGCCGCCGCTTCCCAGGCCCAGGCTGCTCAAGCGCCCGCCAGTCCACCGTCAGCACCTGCCGCCGTGTCGACCAAACGTGCGACACAAAAAGTGGCGGAGGTCACCGAGCAAGAACCTTCCCGTGACAGCTTCGACCCTATGGCCGGCGCCAGTTCACAACAGGCCCCGGTTCGCGCCGAGCAACGTACCGTGCAGGTCGAAGGTGCGCTCAAGCACACCAGTTACCTGAACCGCACCTTTACCTTCGAGAACTTCGTTGAAGGTAAATCCAACCAGTTGGCGCGCGCCGCCGCCTGGCAGGTGGCGGACAATCCCAAGCACGGTTACAACCCGCTCTTCCTTTATGGTGGCGTCGGCCTGGGTAAAACCCACTTGATGCACGCTGTGGGTAACCATCTATTAAAGAAGAATCCGAATGCCAAGGTGGTGTACCTGCATTCCGAGCGTTTTGTGGCGGACATGGTCAAGGCCCTGCAACTGAACGCGATCAACGAGTTCAAACGCTTCTACCGTTCGGTGGATGCGTTGCTGATCGATGACATTCAGTTCTTCGCCCGCAAAGAGCGCTCCCAGGAAGAGTTTTTCCACACCTTCAACGCCCTGCTCGAAGGTGGCCAACAGGTCATTCTCACCAGTGACCGCTACCCGAAAGAAATCGAAGGCCTTGAAGAACGCCTCAAATCCCGCTTCGGCTGGGGCCTGACCGTAGCGGTCGAGCCGCCGGAGCTGGAAACCCGCGTGGCGATCCTGATGAAGAAGGCCGATCAGGCCAAAGTCGAGCTGCCTCACGACGCCGCGTTCTTCATTGCCCAACGCATTCGCTCCAACGTCCGTGAGCTGGAAGGCGCGCTCAAACGCGTGATCGCCCACTCGCACTTCATGGGCCGCGATATCACCATCGAGCTGATTCGCGAATCCCTGAAGGACTTGTTGGCGTTGCAGGATAAACTGGTCTCTGTGGATAACATTCAGCGCACCGTCGCCGAGTACTACAAGATCAAGATCTCAGATTTGCTGTCCAAACGCCGTTCGCGTTCGGTCGCTCGTCCGCGTCAGGTCGCCATGGCGTTGTCCAAGGAACTGACCAACCACAGCCTGCCGGAAATTGGCGATGTGTTTGGCGGTCGCGACCATACAACGGTCTTGCACGCGTGCCGCAAGATCAACGAACTTAAGGAATCCGACGCGGACATCCGCGAGGACTACAAGAACCTGCTGCGTACGCTGACCACTTGATGAACACCAGCGCAGCTTATTAAGGCAAGGGACTAGACCATGCATTTCACCATTCAACGCGAAGCCCTGTTGAAACCCCTGCAACTGGTCGCAGGCGTCGTCGAACGTCGACAGACCTTGCCGGTGCTTTCCAACGTGCTGCTGGTTGTCGAAGGCCAGCAATTGTCGCTGACCGGTACCGACCTGGAAGTCGAGCTGGTCGGTCGTGTTCAACTCGAAGAGCCGGCGGATCCGGGTTCCATCACCGTGCCGGCGCGCAAGCTGATGGACATCTGCAAAAGCCTGCCGAACGATGCGCTGATCGACATCAAGGTCGACGAGCAGAAGCTTGTGGTCAAGGCCGGCCGTAGCCGCTTCACCCTGTCGACACTACCGGCCAATGATTTCCCTACTGTGGAAGAAGGTCCGGGCTCGCTGACCTGCAGCCTTGAGCAAAGCAAACTGCGTCGTCTGATCGAGCGCACCAGCTTCGCCATGGCCCAGCAGGACGTGCGTTACTACCTCAACGGCATGCTGCTGGAAGTGTCCGCCGGCGTGATCCGCGCCGTCGCCACCGACGGTCACCGTCTGGCCATGTGCTCGATGCAGGCCGATATCGGCCAGCCGGATCGTCACCAGGTCATCGTACCGCGCAAAGGTATCCTCGAGCTGGCACGCCTGCTCACCGAGCCGGACGGCAATGTCAGCATCGTGCTGGGTCAGCACCACATCCGCGCTACCACCGGTGAGTTCACCTTCACTTCGAAATTGGTCGACGGCAAATTCCCGGACTATGAGCGTGTTCTGCCTAAAGGCGGCGACAAGCTGGTACTGGGCGATCGCCAGGCGCTGCGCGAAGCGTTCAGCCGTACCGCGATTCTGTCCAACGAGAAGTACCGTGGTATCCGACTGCAACTGGCCAGCGGTCAGCTGAAGATCCAGGCGAACAACCCGGAGCAGGAAGAAGCGGAAGAAGAAGTGGGCGTTGAATACAACGGCGGCTCCCTGGAAATCGGCTTCAACGTGAGCTACCTGCTCGACGTACTGGGCGTGATGACCACCGAGCAGGTTCGTCTGATCCTGTCCGACTCCAACAGCAGCGCGCTGGTACAGGAATCGGATAACGACGACTCGGCCTACGTTGTCATGCCGATGCGTCTGTAATCATGTTCAGCAGAAGCTAGATGTCCTTAAGTCGCGTCTCGGTCACCGCGGTGCGCAATCTGCACCCGGTGACCTTCTCCCCTTCCCCCCGCATCAATATTCTTTACGGCGCCAACGGCAGCGGCAAAACCAGTGTTCTGGAAGCCATCCATCTGCTGGGGCTTGCCCGTTCGTTTCGCAGCACCCGCCTGTTGCCGGTCATTCAATACGAACAACTGGCGTGCACGGTCTTTGGCCAGGTTGAACTGGCGGAGGGTGGGCAAAGCGCCTTGGGCATTTCGCGGGATCGCCAGGGCGAATTCCAGATTCGTATCGATGGGCAGAATGCGCGCAGCGCCGCGCAACTGGCCGAGATCTTGCCACTGCAACTGATCAATCCGGACAGCTTTCGATTGCTGGAAGGTGCGCCGAAGATTCGCCGACAGTTTCTCGACTGGGGTGTGTTCCACGTGGAACCGCGTTTCATGTCAACCTGGCAGCGCTTGCAGAAGGCCCTGCGCCAGAGAAACTCTTGGCTGCGGCATGGTACACTTGACGCCGTTTCGCAAGCGGTTTGGGACAGGGAACTGTGCCAGGCCAGCGCTGAAATAGATGAATACCGCCGCGCTTATATCAAAGCCTTGAAACCAGTCTTTGAACAAACCTTGAGCGATCTGGTTGAGCTTGAAGGCTTGACGCTCAGCTATTACCGCGGCTGGGACAAAGACCGTGAACTGAGTGCTGTGCTCGCCGGGTCTCTGCAGCGGGACCAGCAAATGGGGCATACCCAGGCCGGACCACAACGTGCTGATTTGCGTCTCAGACTGGGCGCGCACAACGCCGCGGACATCTTGTCCCGTGGCCAGCAGAAGTTGGTGGTTTGCGCATTACGGATTGCCCAAGGGCACTTGGTCAGCCAGGCTCGACGCGGTCAGTGTATTTATCTGGTGGATGACTTGCCGTCCGAGCTGGACGAGCACCACCGTCGCGCGCTTTGCCGCTTGTTGGAAGACTTACGCTGCCAGGTATTTATCACCTGTGTAGATCACGAATTATTGAGGGAAGGCTGGCAGACGGAAACGCCAGTCGCTCTGTTCCACGTGGAACAGGGCCGTATCACCCAGACCCACGACCATCGGGAGTGAAGGCATTGAGCGAAGAAAATACGTACGACTCAACGAGCATTAAAGTGCTGAAAGGCCTGGATGCCGTACGCAAACGTCCCGGTATGTACATTGGTGACACCGACGATGGCAGCGGTCTGCACCACATGGTGTTCGAAGTGGTCGATAACTCGATCGACGAAGCTCTCGCCGGCCACTGCGACGACATCAGCATCATCATCCACCCGGATGAGTCCATCACCGTTCGTGACAACGGTCGTGGCATCCCGGTAGACGTGCACAAAGAAGAAGGCGTTTCAGCAGCCGAGGTCATCATGACCGTGCTGCACGCCGGCGGTAAGTTCGACGACAACTCCTATAAAGTATCCGGCGGTCTGCACGGTGTAGGTGTGTCGGTGGTGAATGCACTGTCCAAAGAACTGGTCCTGACCGTTCGCCGTAGCGGCAAAATCTGGGAACAGACTTACGTACACGGTGTTCCGCAAGAACCGATGAAAATCGTTGGTGAGAGCGAAACCACGGGCACCCAGATTCACTTCAAGCCATCGGCTGAAACCTTCAAGAATATACACTTCAGCTGGGACATCCTGGCCAAGCGGATTCGTGAACTGTCCTTCCTCAACTCCGGTGTCGGCATCGTCCTCAAGGACGAGCGCAGCGGCAAGGAAGAGCTGTTCAAGTACGAAGGCGGCCTGCGTGCGTTCGTTGAATACCTGAACACCAACAAGACTGCGGTCAACCAGGTGTTCCACTTCAACGTCCAGCGTGAAGACGGCATCGGCGTGGAAATCGCCCTGCAGTGGAACGACAGCTTCAACGAGAACCTGTTGTGCTTCACCAACAACATTCCACAGCGCGACGGCGGTACTCACCTGGTAGGTTTCCGTTCCGCACTGACGCGTAATCTGAACACCTACATCGAAGCAGAAGGCCTGGCGAAGAAGCACAAGGTCGCCACCACCGGTGACGATGCCCGTGAAGGCCTGACCGCGATCATTTCGGTGAAAGTGCCGGATCCGAAGTTCAGCTCCCAGACCAAAGACAAGCTGGTGTCTTCCGAAGTGAAGACCGCGGTCGAACAGGAAATGGGCAAGTACTTCTCCGACTTCCTGCTGGAAAACCCGAACGAAGCCAAACTGGTCGTCGGCAAGATGATCGACGCGGCCCGTGCCCGTGAAGCGGCGCGTAAAGCCCGTGAGATGACTCGTCGCAAAGGTGCACTGGACATCGCCGGCCTGCCGGGCAAACTGGCCGACTGCCAGGAAAAGGACCCTGCCCTTTCCGAACTGTATCTCGTGGAAGGTGACTCTGCTGGCGGCTCCGCCAAGCAGGGACGTAACCGTCGGACCCAAGCCATCCTGCCGCTGAAGGGCAAGATCCTGAACGTCGAGAAGGCGCGTTTTGACAAGATGATCTCTTCGCAAGAAGTGGGCACCTTGATCACCGCGCTGGGCTGCGGCATCGGCCGCGACGAGTACAACATCGACAAGCTGCGTTACCACAACATCATCATCATGACCGATGCTGACGTCGATGGTTCGCACATCCGTACCCTGCTGCTGACCTTCTTCTTCCGTCAGTTGCCGGAGCTGATCGAGCGTGGCTACATCTACATCGCTCAGCCGCCGCTGTACAAAGTGAAGAAAGGCAAGCAAGAGCAATACATCAAAGACGACGACGCCATGGAAGAGTACATGACGCAGTCGGCCCTGGAAGATGCGAGCCTGCACCTGAACGAAGAAGCACCTGGCATTTCCGGTGAAGCACTTGAGCGTCTGGTGAATGACTTCCGTCTGGTGATGAAGACCCTCAAGCGTCTGTCGCGCCTGTACCCACAGGAGCTGACCGAGCACTTCATCTACCTGCCAGCGGTGAGCATGGAGCAACTGTCCGATCACGCAGCGATGCAAGATTGGCTGGCTCAGTACGAAGTTCGCCTGCGCACCGTCGAGAAGTCCGGCCTGGTTTACAAAGCCAGCCTGCGTGAAGACCGTGAACGTAACGTCTGGCTGCCAGAGGTCGAACTGATCTCCCACGGCCTGTCGAACTACGTCACCTTCAACCGCGACTTCTTCGGCAGCAACGATTACAAGACTGTCGTTTCGCTAGGCGCTCAACTGAGTACCCTGCTGGACGACGGCGCGTACATCCAGCGTGGCGAGCGCAAGAAGCCGGTGACCGAGTTCAAGGAAGCCCTTGAATGGCTGATGGCTGAAAGCACCAAGCGTCACACCATCCAGCGATACAAAGGTCTGGGCGAAATGAACCCGGATCAGCTATGGGAAACCACCATGGACCCAAGCCAGCGCCGGATGCTCAAAGTGACCATCGAAGACGCCATTGGCGCGGACCAGATCTTCAACACCCTGATGGGTGATGCGGTCGAACCTCGTCGTGACTTCATCGAGAGCAACGCTTTGGCGGTGTCCAACCTGGACTTCTGATCCCGGTCGATGCCAACGAAAAGGCCAATGCATTCGCATTGGCCTTTTTATTGTCTGCGTGTCCCGTCCTGAATAAGGTTTACACCTTCTGACCCATTCTCAGGAGGAAGTAATGAACACGGGTGAAAGGCGCAGTCAGCGCGACTACACGTTGACCTTTAAATTGTCGGTCGTCGATCAGGTCGA